>CAYNRM010000078.1:0-3869 GCA_964399555.1 uncultured Gammaproteobacteria bacterium
GACTGAAGGTGCAGAAGTTGGGCTGGGGCTTGGACTTGGGGTTGGCGTGGGGGCTGCTGAGGTGACTACCGCGGTTCTTACCTCTTTTGGAGGCTCAGGGGAAGGCAATGATTTCGCAGTAAATGAGTTTTGAGATATATAGAATGTCCAGAGAAAAATTCCGGCAGCAATGACTATTAAGATAATTAAAGTTAGTCTAATTGGAAGATATTTCAAGATTTATATTTTGGGGCAGCAAAGGTAAGCGAAGTAGTGGGCCGGGAAGTTGTGGAGTAATCTTAACGTCAGCACCTATGACACTTTCGTTTGATTTTAAGATTGTTTCAACCTCCGAGGGTGTTTTAAAGGTAATCTCAGATTTGAGTTTATTTAAATCAAGTTTGGGCATTAATTTAGCTTTAAATTTAGCAGTAAAGACTATTTTTCCATCTTTCTCGACTTTTGAGACTGTGGCCTGAGTTTCAGTTCGGGTAAGATCCAGATCATAACCTTCGGGAACATTAGTTTCGACTAGTTTGCCAACGATTGTTTTAAGATCGGTGTCTGAGTAGGCAGTGCCTTTCAAGTTGACATTAAGAGTTAAGGAAAACTCTGTGGCCTGGTCGCCGACGTTTTTAGAGAAGGCTTGTTTGATTACTTTTTCAGTAAAGGTTTCTTCCAGTATCTTCATATCTCCGGTTAATTTACCCTGGACTTCTTCGGAAGCTTTCTTTTTGAGTTCTGAGGTTAGGGTAGCCAGTAGCTTTTTCTGGTCGTCGGAAGTTACCACTGTCACATCTTTGGAAACTCCTCCCGAGAAGGCAGTGTCGACTTTAGCGCTGAACTGGTCGGTTGAGGACCCTTTTATAGATAAGTCTTTACCCGCTGCTAAATTCCCTTCAGGACCGATGGTAGCAGCTGTTGCTTTGGCTGTCCCTTTGCCGAAGGAGATGCCGCCTTCCACTGCTGATTGAGAGGCAACGGTGACACTAGTGTCTAAAGCAAAGCTTAAATTATCGGGGCCTGTTAAAACTGTGCCTTGGGAGAATGTTTTAGGGCCGGATGTTTTATTGTATAAAACTACTGTTCCTTTGGCCGGATCGCCGATTTTTTTCTTACCGGTTGCAGGAGCCTTCGTAGTGCCGTCGACAGTTGTTTCGACTATTTTTCCGGCTATTTGTTTATTGGCTTCGTCCATTGTAGTAATTGTAGGATCAGCCACAATTTGAGTTTCTTTTTCGAGAATTTTGGGATCGACGAAAACAGTGACTGCGGCCTTTGGAAGGAGTAAATATGCTGCAGCAAGCGCAATTAAAATTATTACAGGTATTACCAGGGTAAAACCTAAACCTCCAAGCAGCCTGGCCGGATTTGGGAAACCTCGAGGGATCAGACCACCGTGCGAAAGATTGCTAACAGCTCCACCGGACCTCACGGCCGCTGGTTTTTCGTGCATAGGAGTTTCGTAAGTTTCGACTGCGTACTCTTGTGGATCATCATTCTGAGAGAGAGGCTGATGGTGAACGGGCTTGTCGTTAATATCCCCTTCTACAAAAGCGAGATTTTCAGCTTTATGTTCGGATCTTAAGTTGTCGTGGTTGTTAGGGAGTTTTTTAGTGTGATGGATTTGCGATTGCGCCTCTACCTGGACTGATTGATGCTCTAAATGGACGTGGGGATTAATTTCTGATGCACCAGCGAAGGATAAGGCTTTAATACTAATATCGTCTTCTAAACTTTCAATCTTTGGCAAATGGAGGAAAGGCAGTTGACCCATCCAATTAAAGGAGACCATTTCTTCTTTGAATCTAGTCATGTCTCCCTTACCAAAAACTATGATTTTTGCGGGCAAGACTTCGACATCTGCAAATGTTAATAGTGCTTTTTCAATATCATGAGGCAGGTGCTCCCCTCTTTTAACTTCTTTGGTACCAATCACTTTTCCAGCCTTAACTACTGAAACGCTTAACGGGTCGCTCACCTCAACCAGAATTGCAGTGGTAGGCACGCCCTCTTGTCTTTGAAGGAGATGGCAGACAGCGTGGATTGATGAAACATAGGCGAGAGGTACGACATCCAGGTCGCGGGTTAGTTGCTTGAGGACTTTGGCATATTTGACTTTTAACTCCTCGTCCTGAAGCCAGGAATCCGGGACGCCGAAGAGGATTTTTTCTGGTTCGGGCTGGAAGTCTGCTAAGGCTTCGTCTAAGGCGATGTTGGCAGCTTCAACCAGAGCATGTGGACTCTCGGAAATATCTCCATCCTCATGGAACTTGCGATCTTTGAATGAGACAATCCTAACTTTATTACCATCCAGACCCCAGACAGAGCCTGTGACAAGACCATGCTTAATGTTTAGACCAAAAAAATATTCCGCCTGAACTTGTGGTTTTCGTGTAGGTAAAAATTTGGACAGATTATCAAAAAAACCCATAAATAATGTTCCCCGCGAGAAGGAGTAAATCTAATATTAGCATATGAAGTAACAACCTTGCACTAGGTGCAAGAAGGAGAAAGGCGCTAAGCAAGTTCAGCTCTAATTCTTCTCATGCCGGCGGAGACTGACTCTTCTTTGGTGATCTTGATTTTTCCTACCAGATTAGTGTGCTCAACATGCGGGCCGCCGCAGAATTCTAGGGAATAGTAGCCTCCACGGTCGCGGTTGTCTTTGGCTTTTGGATTAAATTGATAATTAGGTCCCATTGAGTAGATTGAGACTTTAGACTTATCGTATTTTGAGTCGAACAAACCGATGGCGTTTAAGGCTTTAGCTTCGTCATAGGTCATGTTCGTGCTTTCTACTTTTAGATCTTCTTTTATTTTGGCATTGACCAGGTGTTCGACTTCAGAAATTTCTTCAGGGGTCATTTTTCTGTCAAAAGAGAAATCGAATCTTAGGCGTTCGGGGGTTATGTTAGAGCCTTTTTGGAAAACTGTCTCTCCCAGTATGTCGCGCAATGCCTGGTGCAGGAGATGGGTGGCGGTGTGGTATTTGATTTCTATATCGGAATGACCGGCCAGTCCGCCTTTAAAAACTCCGGCTGAGGCACTTCGGGAAACGTCCTGGTGCTTTTTGAATTCGATTTCAAATTCTTGTTTGTCTATGGTCTGACCTTTTTGACTGACTAGTTCCAAAGTTAACTCTAGGGGGAAACCAAAAGTCTGATATAAATCAAACGCTGCTTTACCATCGATGCTTTCAAGTTTTTGGACTTCTTTTAAGCCTTTCTCTAAAGACTTGCCGAATTTTTCCATTTCCTCAACAATAGTCCTGACTACCAGGTCTTTTTGAATCGCTTTGTCGATTCCAAACAGGCCATGGTAAATTTCTAAAACTGTGTAGGCGCATGCTGCTTCGAAAGCGTCGGTTGGGATTGCTTCTTTCTTTACAGAGCCCCGCAGTTCGTGCATTTTTACTGCCACTCTTCTGATTAGACGACGCAGGACATAGCCCTGCATTTTATTGGAAGGGGTTACGCCGGAGACGATCAGGAAGGTGGCAGCTTTTAGGTGGTCAGCAATAATGCGGATATTTAATTGAGCTGTTGGATCTATATAGTTTTTGCCGGAATATTTCTCGATAATTCTGATAATCGGAGAGTAAAGATCGGTGTTAAAAATATCGGGATCATCTTTTATTACTGCTGCAAGACGCTCGAGACCGCCGCCGAAATCGACATTTTTATTGGGCAATTCTTTTAGGGATCCGTCAGATTGTTTTTGGTATTGGATAAAAACGGAATTACCGATTTCCAAAAATCTGCCGCAGTCACAATTAGGATGGCACTTTTCTCCGAACTTTTGGTTGTGTTCGATAAAGTCAAATTCATAAAAAATTTCTGAATCAGGGCCACCTATCTCCCCCTCCTGCATTTGGGCGGGGGTGCCGG
>CAYNRM010000078.1:3879-6357 GCA_964399555.1 uncultured Gammaproteobacteria bacterium
AGTTTTTTTTGGCATTATAAAAATGAATATTAGACGTCGCAACTCCAGTCTCGGACCAGATTTCAAGTGACTCCTGGTCTTTATTAACTCCATCTCCCCCTTCAAACAAAGAGACATGAAGTTTTTCTTTAGGCAACTTAAGTTCTTCTGTTAGAAACTGCCAAACCCATTTGAGCTGATCTTTTTTAAAATAGTCTCCCAGACTCCAATTCCCTAGCATTTCGAAAAAAGTGGTATGTCTGTTATCGCCTACTTCTTCAATGTCCTGGGAACGGAAGCATGGCTGTGAGTTGACTAGTCTTTTTCCTTCCGGGTGATTTTCCCCCAGGAGAAAAGGGACTAGAGGTTGCATGCCAGCAGAGGTGAAAAGGGTTGTTGGATCCTGATCAAGGACGAGCTTTGCTGGTTGGATTTCTTTATGTTTTCTTTCCAGGAAAAAATTGATATATTTTTGGCGGATGTCACGGCTAGTCATGCGTGAATCATAGCATAGGTTTTGGGCTGATTAGAAGGCTTAGTAGTTAGGATTTTTTGCGGTTTAAGAAGGAGGCGATCAATCTCGTAACCGGTCCCATGGAGTTTTTGGCCATAAAGCCGACGATTGAGGCGATGACCATTTTTGAAGGAAAATCCACCTTCCCTGCGATAGCTTCTGTTTTGTCTAGAATCACATTAGCTTTGGCGATGGCTCTTTTGACTGCGAGAAAGACCATTATTAAGGCTGCGGCAATAATGATAAAAATAATAGACCAGATAATTACAAGAACAATAAGAACGATTTCTAGAACTTCCATTGATATAGTATACAGTATTAGGTGACGAGAATGAAGCGGAGGCCAGATTATTGAGAACTTTTTATATAAACAGTTCTTTCTATTTTGGTGGACTGGCCGAATTTTGAGGTTGAGACAACTGAGATGTTATTGACTGAGGAGGAAAGCTTGACTTCCTCTTTAAACTTACCATCTGGCCCAAGACCGACCTCCTGGTCGTTGACTGTTACTTTAGCGTCCGGATCGGTTGATCCTTCGACTGAGATTGAGGTGACTTCAACAGTCTGACCCTGGACGGGATTGTTTACTAAGAGCTCAGGTGCTCCGACAAATTGACGATATTCAAACCAGAGGTAAGCAAAGAAAGTCGCGATAATAACGGCGATGACAACACCCACTAAGCGAGATGGAGTGACGAAGACCCTTTTTTTGGTTAGAGGTTTGGAGAAGCTTTCCATGACGACGGGCGGGTGTTTACTAGCTTCAAAATCACGTCTTAGAACAGCTAATAATTTTTCGCTATCAAGCCCCAAGAATTTTCCGTAGTTTTTAACGAATCCCTGGATAAAAGTTAGCGGAGGAAGCTTGGCGTAGTTATCATCTTCGAGCGCCTTTAATAATTCTTTCCTGATTTTAGTACTTTTCTCGACCTCATCAAGGGTATACAGCTTGGCTTCTCTGGTTTCTTTTAATAATTGACCTACAGACCTCATGATGCATTATTATACCCTTTGCATGGCTTGCCTGCCAAAGGGGATCTGCATATAATATGGTCAATGTCTGACACTCCCCTAACTCCGCCTCGTGGCGATTTTGAAAAAGCTGAGAGATATATTAACCAGCTGGTTTCTTTAATTAATCAAAATAAGATTGAGGTTGGGCATACTGATTTGAAAAAGTTTGATCCGACCAGCCTCCGGGACCATTACACAATTAGCTTAAGAGAATATCAAGTTGAGATCAGTCATAGTAAACATGTTAATACTGAAAAAGACTCATATGTGATGATTTTTAATAATCTGAAGAATCTTTCGGCAGGAAGTGGTGATAAAGTAATTTTGGCTTATATTTACCTGGCTGATTCTCAGTTTTCTAAATTTAAGATTGTGGCAGAGAGACAGATTCAGGAGAAAGAGAAAGCAGAAGAAGAAAAAAAGTTTAAAAATGCTTTACAACCTATTGATGATTTATTAAACCAAGCACAGGGATCGCATACTGAAGACATTACTAATCAGAAAACTTATACTTTTGGGGATAGATCAGGAGCGAATGAAAAACCTGCTGAGAATCTTGATTCTTCAGTAATTCATCAAATTTAATCACCTTTTATCGCACTTTACTCTAGGCAGCTTTACTTTTTAAATTCAGCTCGCGGCAGTCTGGCGAAAAACATGGTGCTCCCTCAAAAGAAGGTTTTAATGCCAACATTAACGGCTTAATATTCGGATTAGTCATAGATTCAACTATTAGCTGTGAAAATACGTCCCTTAAATTTCTCCCTGGATGAAAGTGGTTTGGTTTGAAAAGTTTTGAATCAGTAGATGTATCCTCTTTTGAATTCCTGAACTCACCAGGGTGCTTAATATTCTCTGGAGTGGGCATAGGAGTATATTAATTGAAGTACTATATTTTTTAAAGTACTTACATTATTTGAAGTATTAGCTTGGTATTTATTATTATTTAAACTACAAAAATTAGTTACTTC
>CAYNRM010000079.1:0-6337 GCA_964399555.1 uncultured Gammaproteobacteria bacterium
TTTAAAAGATTATCCGAAGTTAATCGAGCCCCTAAATGAAGACGATTGGCAAGGCTACTTTAAAAAAGAGGCTCAATCTTTAAGTAGTCAGATTATTGAAAAGTAAGTATTATAGAACACGAAAGCACCCCACTGTTTACCTTTCACGAAGTGAATGGCAAGATCCTCTTATGACTTTCAAGCTCCGTTTTAGGCAAAGCCACAAGCTCGAAAAGCAATTATTTCTGAAGAAATTCATAGAAAGCCTAAGAAAAGCACACCAAGTGTCTCTAGAATAGATTCTCAAATTTTTTTTAAAAGAGATAATCAGACGTTACAACAACAAAATATATCAATTCCTGCGTATATTTAATCTAAAGGAGTAACTTCAAGGAATGTCTCGAAATTATCTTTAGTTACCGTTTGAACTTCGCTATTCTTGTATGTTTCAAGAAATGCCCGTTTTGTGACATTTTTAATTTCACCCTGCCATTTAAATTCATAGCCAAATAATTTGCCTTCACGTTCTTCAATCATATCAATCTCTTTTTGGTCGTATGTCCTCCAAAAGTAAACATTCGCGTGCCTTCCGCTGTAATGGTTGGTTTTTATACGCTCAATATACATAAAATTTTCCCATAATTTTCCTATATCGTCTCGCAGATGCAGGGGGTTAAAATTTTGGATTAAGGAGTTGCGGACACCGTTATCGTAAAAATAATATCGGTCATTTTTAGCGACCTCTTTCCTTAAATTTCTGGAAAAACCAGAGACTCTAAAAATTACAAAAGATTTTTCTAAAAGATCAAGATAACGCTCAACTGTTTCTCTATTTATTGATAAATTACTGGCAAGCTCTGATAGTGAAACTTCCTGCCCAATTTGAAAAGCCAGCAAACGGAGCAAGTCAACCAGCTTTTCAGGGTGTTTTATTCCCTCCATCTCTAAAATATCTTTATATAAATATGCACCTACCAACTCATCAAGATATTTTTTTCGCTCTTGAATATCTTCAATTGTCACAACCTCAGGGTAAGTGCCATATACCAGCCAACGTTCCAGTTGTCTCTTGGCTTCATAGATCCCAAATTGGGCTTTTAGCTCATCAAAACAAATTGGGTACAGTAATGAGGTATTTTTACGTCCTGTTAATGGCTCTCCGATTTTGTTAGCTAGATCAAAAGAAGCTGAACCAGAAGCTAGAAATACTCTATCGGGATTATTGTCTACTAGGATTTTTAAATTAAGACCTATATTCTCAATTCTTTGGGCCTCATCAATGGCTAAAATATCATTATCAGCTAGGACTTCATTAAGTTGTTGCTTATCTTGACTGGATAAAGACTCTCTGGCGCTTAATTCATCTCCATTTAATAATAAATACTTGCTAGTTCCACCTGCAAGGATATCTTTCATGAGAGTAGTTTTACCCACTCTTCTTGGACCGTACAAAACTAATACTTTCCCTTTAACCAGATTCTTTTTTATATTATTTGTAGCTATTCGTTGTATTTTCATTAATTAATTATAGCAAACCATCCGTATTTAGGCAAATTGCGATGGTTATCCTTGATATTTACATTCGCAAAAATGCAGGTTCAATAAATTATGGACTCAACCGGGCACACTACGCAAGACTCTCAAAAGTCTCATATTAAAGAGCATCAGCAAAGAGAAGTCCTTTAGGCTTTCTACCTCGAGGTTGACTGCCTATATAACTAAAATCCTCTTCCGTAAATTTTGGCATAGATTGCCGTGCTCTTAAAAAGTAGTTTAGCGTTTGCCCTAAAGTATCTATGAAAACAGGAGGTTTTGAAGACTGCTCATAGGTTTTTAAGCCTTCAAGAATACTTAGATTGGCTAATTGTGTGCCTCGTTCAGTTATATGATCAACAATATTAGAAAAATAAACTATGTTAGAACTATCCTGAAAGCCTGGAAGTTCTCTTACCGCTTCTATATATGATGCATCAGTAAAATCTGCATAATTCATCGCAATATTATCCTCCATAGCTAACTGCTTAAGTACGGAGAATTTATCTAACATCGCACCAATAGTGTCTATATTTTGCCCCTCGGGAGCCTCAGATTTTTCATCCCAGGTAAAATATTCCCGTTTACCTAATTGCTGCCATACGTCTTGCCAGGTCTTAGTATCCATTTTCAACCATCGCTCCTTTAGAGAGCTATTTTGCTCAGATGCAATCAGATGCTTTATCGAGTGTTGAAAATCTTCTTCAGGCATTCCAAAAAATTTCCTTTCAAAATCTTGGGCAGACTCAGCGTGTTTTAATCCATTTATAGCCATTTTTCCAACTGCTACAGCCCTGGGGTCAATATCAGCGAATATAACTCCTTTTGGAATTAGATCAGCACGGAAACCATGAATTAACGTAAATGCATTTCCTGCTCCAACTCCAATAAGATATCCATCGGGGTTTTTGGCCTGAACAGCCTCAAAAAAATCTACTGTTGAAGTTTCATTTGTCCCAATGATTGCGGGAACTCCTTTAGTTTCAATCTCAGGAACTGTCAGATTTCTTTCCTTTAACTTCTGAGATAAAGCAGTTGCTATTCCAGTTGCTCTAGGCTCTATCTCTGGAGTTTTTATGGTGTTAGTCTCAATAATTGGTTCTGGGTGTGTAGTCTTTACTGCTTCTAAATTATCCCTCGCAGGAGCTGGTGATGGGATAGGCTCGGGTACAGAATTGGTTGGGGCTGGTTTTTCTCCACTTACTTGCTTCCAACTTTTAGTAGTTACTGTCACTGATTCTGAGGGTGTGGGAGTTAATTCTTGAGGTTGCTTAGATGGCCTAAACCTATCGGGGATCAATTTAGAAAACCTTTCTTTAATAGAAGCTCTACGAGATTGCTCTGGGGATCTTGCTCCTTCGGACATATAGCTATTATATTGCTTTCAGAAATTATCGTCCACCTAACCCAATATCCTGGATTCCGAAGAAATCCATAAAAACCTAAGAAAAGCACGCCGACAACTCTTTAGTTGGCACAATTTGAGTGAAGGGATTCTAGAACAGTATGAGGTTTTAAGAAAATTAGAAAGCTTTTATGAGTATATTTAAAATACTTTTAACTAATCCAGTGCAGGTAAACCTTTATCAAAACGTAACCAATCAACTAAATATACTAAAGACTCTACTTTGTAAGTACCAACAGTTTGGCCGTAAATCCATTTTTCAAAGATGATAAATTTTTTCTCACCGAGCTCTTTTTTAATATTACTGATGGTAGCCCTGCATGCCTTTATGGTCAATTATCTTTAATATCGGTTCGCTCCGGGCTTTCATAAGAATACTTATTTTTTACTCAGCGGTCGCCTGATGAAGAATAGAAGAAGCAAGCGTTTGGTAAGGAATACCAAGCCTTATAGCTTTAGCTTTCAGTTTCTGCACATCTCTTTCGGATAATCTAAGATTAATATTTCTTGTTTTATTTAAAGTATTTCTAGCTACTTCAACAGCTTCGTTTTTAGCTTTTTCCTGATCTTTAACAGGAATCCACTCACCTTTTTCTACCTCTTCTAGAAGCTTTTTCTCTTCATCATCTAATTCAAAATATTTCATACCTTCTCCTTTCCTATTATATACTCTTTAGTCATTTTCCTGCTCGGGTAGATTGTTTTCAAAAATTTCTTTTCCTCGTCTTCCACAAAGGGAACTATATAAGCATAATTCTCTACGCTAACTATATAAATTTTTTGATTAGATTTTTTTGGATGATCTAATGTAATCAGTAATTTTCCTTCATCAATGGCGATAACAATATCTTCAAACCCAATACCTCGTTCTTCCTTCAGTCTTTTGTTTTTCTCTTCGTCCCAATCAAAGTATTTCACTTAGTAAGTTTATGACATAACGTACCGTATGTCAATATATTATGCCACATTGTTACAAGAATTGGAACCAGCTTCTAGGTTCAATTAAAGCCTGGGATGAGCTACTTAAGGTTAGCTTCCAGCCAAAGCCTGCTCTGTACTACCACTAGGGATTAGAAACAGACCTAGTCCGAATGTGGCTGTTGTTGTGCTACGACCTATAATATATAATTCTTGGAATTATGTATCATCCTGAAAGATTCAGTGAAACGGTTAGGGAAGTTGGAAGAGGCTTTTATAAATTCACTGACAAAATCTCTCCCTATTTTTTACCACATATCCAGCATGAGATCTTTGAAGATCCACCCAGGATTTACACCCCAAAACTTTTGAAGGTATTTACAGGCCTCGCCATCAATTAAAAAAAGGCAAAGTGATTATACCCAGGGAGGAAAGATTACAGCAAAAATACTGCGATGTACTGGCATCTCTTAAGGAAGAAGAAGCCATTTCGCTTGATGGCAGGAATGAATTTTCTAGAAGAATGACACAATCACTTGATAAAGAAGGGGTTTTAATAGTGCGAAACTGGTATCCATACAAAATTCCTGATGAAGCTTGCATGCAGTTTAGTATTTGGTATAGAGCTGATACATCTATCTATGATAGGGCTTGGAAAGTAGCGACTACAGCATATATGGATGGGCTCGACCCAGAGGATTTAGCAATCTGGATAAATGCCCCAAGAGACCGATCAATTCCTGAGATAGGTCATGCTCAAATGATAGTGAAGCGCTATCCAGAAAGCTGGTATCCGTTACTTCAACATCTCTCAGTCAGAATTATGCACGGAGACATATATGGCTATCCAGATCCAATTTAAAATACCTGAACTTAAATAAATGATTAGATTGTTGAATTAACTTTAGCACGCCCAGAGGGATTCGAACCCCCGACCTAAACGTTAGAACCGTCTTGCTCTATCCACTGAGCTATGGGCGCAAAATGCATCCTATATCTAGATGCGATGTGTATTATATCAGCTAGAGCTCTACTTTGACAAAAATCAATTGTCGGGTTTGAAAAAAATAGGCTTAAAACATATAATTCCCCGCTCATGGGTAAAGAAGGTCCACAAAGTCGCAAAGAGGGAAGTAGCTGGTTTGGTTCCAGAAAAAGGAGTTTAGCTGTATATGGTTTAATCGGTTTGTCTTTTGCGTATTTAATTGGAGAGAGGCTTCATAATGGGATAGGAACTGTCGGTCCTCAAGGTGAGGGCTGGTTTATTAAATTGAACCGGGAAGGCGGAGAAATAAAATTCCAGATTGCCGTGCGTTCTGGAGGCAGAAACCCTGCAGTCTGTGAGGATGAGTCTCCTTTAGTGTTCACCGATTTTCTGCACCGGATGTATGTAATGCAATACGGTCCAAATGGTTATGAAGAGTACGCCTATGGCGGCCGCCGGTCTAGCGATCGACGAAATCCTTGCAATCCGCCTCCCTGGTTCCCTTAATTTGACAAGAATCATTATTTTTTGTTACAGTTTCAAAAGATGAGAATTTTTCTGCCATTCATTCTTGCATCAGTTGCTTTTCTTTCCCCCTTGTATCCAGTCTACGCCCAAACTGAAACAGCCACTCCTTCCGTCAAAAGAATCGTCAGACCCAACGCAGCTTCTGCCGCTGCCAAGCTAAAAGATGCGGCCCAAGAACGGATGGAAGATAGAAAAGAAAAAAATGAAGAGCGGATTGATAATGTTAAGGAAAGGCTCGCCACCCGCTCAGCCGCACTTAAAGAAAAGCTCCTAAAATTTAAAGATAAAACTAAAGCCACCAAGGTTGAAAAAATTAATACTAATTTAAACGCCATTAACACTCGCCACACTACTCAAATGACAAATTCCCTAACCAAAATTTCTCAGGTACTAGCTAAGTTAAAAACCTGGGTAGCTGAAAAAGAAGCCGCCGGCATTGATGTCGCGGATTTAAAAAGCGCAATTACTGATACTGAAACTGCCTGGGCCGCCGCCGATGCCGCAGTTAAAGACCAGGCGGATAATGATTACACCATCGTAGTAAATACCGAGGCGACTGTTAAAACAGATGCCCAGGACGCTCGCAATACTTTACGCACTGATTTAAAAGCTACTCATGACAAATTAGTTAATGTTAGACAAACTTTGTCTACGGCTCTAAGTTCTTGGAAAGGGGGAGATAAGTAATGGATTCGACTAATGATCCTCTAGCCCCACCACCTGCACCCCCCACACCACCATTGACTCCCTCTCCAACACCAATGGGTGATTTACCCCCAGCTCCACCCGCAGCAACTCAGCCTTTGCCCCAACCTGTAATTCCTCCTGCTCCCGAAGTCACTCAATCAGCAGGTGACACCGGTTCTAAAAAACCAATGATGATCGCCCTTATCGTAGCTCTGGTTATCGCAATTTTAGGAGTCGGCGGCTTCTATGCGTATACCATCATGGGCACCCCTAAAGATGTGGAAACAGAACAAACAAAAGAA
>CAYNRM010000080.1:0-6256 GCA_964399555.1 uncultured Gammaproteobacteria bacterium
GTTCAAGCCGAATCCTCTCCCTTGCGGGATTTGGGTTTGGCACCGTGACTGATTGAATAGGTCCTTCTCCGCCAACTGGCGGATCAGAACGACCTTTCAGGTCGGTTGCCGGATGGATTAACGAGCCAAAACTCTACCCATCACTCTTGATTTCTGAATTAATCTTATAATAATAGGGGGATCTTGTCAAACACCGACTAAGCCGAGCGTTAGTTTTAAAGACTCCTCTACTTCCGTAAGCTTAGTTTTTGAAATTCTGCCGACTTTTTTAGTTAATCTTGATTTATCTATCGATCTAATATGGGCGAGTAAAATAACAGAATTTTTGGCTAAACCAGTTTGCTTTTTTGTAAGAATTATTTTATCAATACCTGGGGCTGAAGGTTTTTGGGAAGAGATCGGCAAAATGATTACCACAGGAGAATTTAAATTGACAGAATCAGAGGAAACTATTAAGGCTGGTCTGATTTTGGCAATTTCATAACCCTGGCCCGGTCTTAAATCTGTGGTCCAGATCTCTCCTCTTTTAATGGTTACTTGCTTCTCTAATCCGGCCATCCTTCAACTTCAGTAGCGGACCATTCTTCCATAATCATTTTGTCGTATTGGTAATTGGCTTTAAGAGAATTTTCCCATTCTTTTTTAAAATTGCGTTTTTTTGCCAGTTTCTCTTTCAGCGCTTCGCTAATAAATTTAGAACGTGAGCGGGTGGGGATGGTTTTTCTTAAGTCCTGGGCCAGATCATTCGGCAAGGTAATGTTAATTCTTTGTGTTTGCATATACACACTTATTATACACACAAGCTGTTGTTTATCAATCTCTTAATTAAGGACCTTCCTTTGGAGGCAATGCTTCAGTGTATACTAAGTTATAATGAGATTTTTTATAGCCCTGGAGATCCCTGACTCCAGTAAACAGGAACTGGAAAAAACACAAAGAAAGTTAAAGGGGTTAATACCGGCTTTTCGGCCTTACTTTTCTGACAAATTACATTTAACTATCGCCTTTGTTGGTGAGGAACCTGACTCATTACGAGAGAGGCTCATTGATGTTATGACCCAGGCAACTGAGGAGATTTCCAGGTTTTCGGTGACACCGGCATATATTGACGGATTCCCCCACTTGCATACCGCCAAAGTGTTGTGGATTGGTGTTAAGGGTGACATTGATAAACTTTATATAATTCGCCACCGGATAAAGGATGGACTGGTGGATTTAAATTTAAGTGTTGATGAACGAAGGTTTGTGCCACATATCGCATTGGGCAAAGTATCTGATTTTTCGCTATCCGGTTATCAGGAAAGAGAGTTTGAGAAAATAGAAATGCAGACTTTTAAACCAATTGAGGTGACTTCATTAAAACTTTTTGAGTCGATTCCCAATGAGGGGTTTCATAAACATAACACCCTCGCTGAGATAAAGCTCGGGTAAGCTTTCCAAGTATCCAAAAAACAAGTGCTTCAAACAATAACTAATATTTAAAACTTCAAATTTCAAAACTTTTCGTTATTGATGGTTAGAATTTGTTATTTGTTTGCAACTTGTATATTGGATGCTTGGTTATTAAAATTACCGCATGGTAATTTTGGGAATTGAGACTTCTTGTGATGAAACTGCGGCGGCGGTTTTACAGAAAGATGGAGATCGGATTAGGGTTTTATCTAATGTGGTTGCTTCGAGCGCGGAGTTGCAGGCGACTTTTGGGGGTGTTATTCCGGAGCAGGCGGCGCGGGAACAGCTTAAAGCGATTATTCCAGTTATTGAAACGGCGATTAAAGAATCAGGATTAACGATTGATGAGATTGATGCGATTGCGGTGACTTATGGGCCAGGGTTGATCGGGTCGCTTTTGATTGGGGTGGAGACGGCGAAGACTTTGGCGATGATCTGGAATAAGCCTTTGATTCCTGTGAACCATTTGTTGGGACATTTTTATGCAAATTTTATTCAGCCCTCAGACTTCAGCGATCAGCCTTCAGTTAAAGGAGCTCAGGAGATTGCCACGTCGGCTACGACTTCTAGCAATGACAATTTTTCGGTGCCATCATTCCCTTGCATTGGACTCTTGGTTTCGGGGGGACATACTGATTTGGTTTTGTTTAAAGCGCATATGGAGTATGAGTATTTAGGTGGGACGCGGGATGACGCGGCTGGGGAATGTTTTGATAAGTGTGCCCGACTCTTGGGGCTGCCTTATCCGGGAGGGCCGGAGATTTCTAAGTTGGCGCTTACTGGAGATGGGTCTAAGATAAAATTACCTAAGCCAATGTTAGATTCTGGAGATTTAGATTTTTCTTTTTCCGGACTTAAAACTGCTGTTGGAAATTATATAAGAGTTAACCCAGATTATAGTAAAGAAGACTTGGCAGCGGCGATAGAACAAACAATTATTGATGTCTTAATTAAAAAGACTATGAGTGCTGTAAAAAAGTATCAGATTTCTGAGATTATGATAGCTGGTGGGGTGGCGGCAAATCCTAACCTTTCGGCTGGACTCCGGAGAATACCCCACGTCAGCGTGCGTAATCCGCAAAAAAAATTATGTACTGATAATGGGGCGATGATTGCAGCAGCTGGGTTCTTTACCAGAGAAACCAAAGATCCATTGAAACTACAGGCTAATCCTAACCTGTCTTTATAAACTCACTTTTATTCAGGAACATCTAGAGGATCTTGAATTGTTGAGATAATGATCAGAGAGCGGGAGCGGAATCTCAATCACAAAATTGTTCACAAAGATGATGTTTCAACTCAATACCAAACTTAGATTTGATTTTTCAGGAAAAGTAGATATAATTGCAGTGGAAGTGTTGAGACAGATTTACGTCACCTGTTGAGCTTTCCGTTTGAGAAACGTTAGATTCTTAAAGAGGTTAGAGAATTTTCTTTAACAAACTTTGGGTGGTACCACGGCACACGCTCGTCCCAAGCATTTGGGGTGGCGTGTTTTTTTATGCAAATTTTGGGAGGTAACGTCGCCCAAATTTATGAAGAAAGAAAACCTCCCAAGGTGATTAGAATCTTCCGGAAGACCTCCGTTAAAACAAACCATGAGTTCTAAAGTTTAGCTTTAGAAGAATTTGGGTGGTATCGCGATACACATCGCCCCAATAATAAAGGAGGTGTGTACTTAGTGGGCGGAGAATATCGAGAGAAAAACATAGTCATTAAAGATAAAGACAGTCAGGGGAAGTTAAGAACCCGACTTATTAGGGATGCTGAGTTTTGGTTTATGGGAGATAATACAATTATTAGATCTCATACCGAAACTGGAATAGAGCGGGTTCGATTAGGTGATGAAGCTAGAGTTTTGTCACTAGATGAAGCTGTTGCCGAGTTTCACAGAGATCCGTTAATTGGAATGAGAGCCCGAGCAAGAATTACTTTTGGTAATGAAGATGGCGGTTCTAATAGACCATTTACAATGGAAGCGAATGGCGGGACAATTAAATAGTATGGATAAAGCATATAATGCGAAATTGGCTGAGGAGAAATGGTATAAAACCTGGGAGGAATCTGGGTTTTTTAAGCCGGAGGTTAATCCGGAGGGAAAACCGTACACTATTATCCTTCCTCCGCCGAATGCTTCAGGGAAGATGCACACCGGGAATGTGTTGATGATTGCGATTGAAGATCTTCTTATCCGCTGGAAAAGGATGCAGGGGTTTGCGGCACTTTGGGTTCCGGGGACGGATCACGCGGGAACTGAGACGCAGATTACCTTTGAGAAGCTGTTGAAGAAAGAAGGCAAGTCCCGTTTTAATTATTCGAGGGAGGAATTTTATCAGGCAATTTGGGATTTTGTTAAAAACAATCAAGGACAGATCGAAGGACAAATTAGACAAATGGGGGCGTCGATTGATTGGGATAGGAATACTTTCACCCTTGACCCCCACGTAGTAGAAACTGTTCATAAGACATTTGAAAAGATGTTTAACGATAACTTAATTTACCGCGGTAACCACATCGTTAATTACTGCACTAAGTGTGGGACTACCTATGCCGACGTGGAACTGAAGCACGAAGAGCGCAAGGACCCGCTCTTCTACTTGAAGTATGGACCGTTTGTTTTGGCAACAGTTAGACCAGAAACTAAATTTGGAGATACTGCTGTTGCTGTTAATCCTGATGATGCCCGGTATCAAAAATGGATCGGTCAGGAGATTGAAGTTGAAGGTTTAAATGGGAATTTTAAATTAAAGGTTATTGCTGATTCTTATGTTGATCCCGAATTTGGAACCGGGGTTGTGAAGATGACGCCGGCTCATGATAAGAACGACTATGAAGTTGGGTTGCGGCATAATTTAGAGGTTAAACCGGTTATAGATCTTAATGGAAAGTTAAACGAGAAGGCTGGTAAGTATGCAGGACTATCAGTTTTTGAAGGGCGGAAGAAAGTTGTCGAGGATTTAGAAGCGCGAGGGTTGATGGATCATATTGACAAGGAATATATGCACGCGGTTGCCTTATGCAAAGCGGGACATGAGATTGAACCAATGGTTTTGCCGAATTGGTTTGTTAAAGTTGATGATGAGAAAATCTCTTTTAAGGGTCCGGCTTTACAGGCGGTCCATGATGGCAAACTTAATATTTATCCTAAGTGGCGGGAAATTACTTATGTTAGGTGGATGGAGGAGATGAGGGATTGGCCGATTTCCCGGCAGAATGTTTGGGGGATTAGGATTCCTGTTTGGTATAAGGTAGCGGGTCACGAGTCACGTATCATGGTGTCATTTGTTGATAAGAAAAAGGAAAGTCATAATGGACCGATTAGTCAGTGGATTGATGAAGGTTTTTCTTTTGAGGAAATTGAGAGGGGATTGCAGAAGTTGATTGTTCCTCAGCAGGATAACGCTGAAGATCAACCAGAAATTAGGGTTGGCGCGGAAAGACCAAATGATGGAGTTTGGATTCAGGAGACTGATACTTTTGATACGTGGTTTTCTTCAGGGCAGTGGCCGTTGGTTACTTTGGGCTATCCTGATTCTTCTGATTTTAAGAAGTTCTATCCGACCGCGGTTTTGGAAACAGGGTGGGAGATTATTAGGCTTTGGGTTTCTAGGATGGTGATGTTTGGGATTTATAATACTGGCGAGGTGCCGTTTAAGGATGTTTATTTGCATGGTATTGTTCGCGCTTTAGACGGGAAGAAGATGAGTAAGTCACTAGGTAATGTTATTAATCCTGATGAGTACATTGAGCAATATGGGGTTGATGCTTTAAGGATGGGGCTGATTTCGGGGACTGCTAATGGGAAGGATTTTAATTTTCCTAAGGATCGGGTTGTCGCCTTTAAACATTTTGGAAATAAAATTTGGAATATGGCGAGGTTTTCTTTGATGATGATTGATTTGGAGAAAATTAAATTATTGACGGTAGAGGAATTGGAGACAGCAGAACTAGCTGATGAGGATAAGCAATATAATTTAGAACTTAGGGAATTAATTAAATCTGTAGATGAGAATTTGGAGAAATATCGGTTTGCGGATGCGGCTGAAGGGATTTATCAATTTATGTGGCATACCTTAGCTGATAAGTATATTGAGTCCTTAAAGAATAGAGCAGACAAGCAGGTAGGGTTATCAAATTTTATGGAGATTTATAAAACCTGCCTTAAGTTATTACATCCATTTATGCCGTTTATAACTGAGGAAATCTGGAGTCATGTATCAAATGATAAAAAATTGATTATGATTTCTAAGTGGCCGACTGTTACTTCTTAAGATATTTTACCCAGACAGATTTGAAAAAAGGGAGGGTTAGTGTGGATAAAAGGAATCCTAATGACGGGACTACGGCGTTGATCCAGGGATCGATTCCGACTATGAATTTTAGATAAAGGGCTATTGAGAGATAGGTGAAGATTATTATTAATAGTTTTCTGGTCCAGGAACCTTCCAGGGATTTATCTACTTCGACTTCCCTATTCCGTTTTTCGATTGCTTGGACTCTCTCCTCAAGTGTTTTGGAGTTCATTAAAATATTTTAGCAAAGATTGGGTGAATTTAGGAAGATTTATCTGTAGATTCTTCAGTATTTTCTTTTTTATCACTTCCCTCTTCCCCACCCTCTTTGGTTTCACCCTCAGCTCCGGCTGCTGTTTCAACACCTTCCTCACCCTCTGCCTTCTCCCCTGCTTCTCCCGCTTCTTCTGTTTCAGCTGCCTCTTGAGAGGCTGCTTGTTCGGCTTCTTGTTCTGCTAACAAGGCTTTCATTTCGTCGGTGACAGCGTCGTCGAGTTTAACTACTACTTCTT
>CAYNRM010000081.1:0-6105 GCA_964399555.1 uncultured Gammaproteobacteria bacterium
GGGGAAGGCACAAGCGGTTAGGGATTTGAAGTTGGATGGGGAAGTGATAGTTGTGGGGGACGGGTTTACGGATTTGGAAATTAAAAGAGCTAATTCTGTCATCCCGCACAACACACCCTCCCTCAGGGAGCTGATGCGGGATCCAGAAAAAGATGCCTGGATTCCTGGTCAAGCCAGGAATGACAGTTGTGTAAAATATACTTTTGTAGCTTTTGTGGAGAATGTTTACAGGGAGTCGATTGTCAAAGAAGCAGATTCTGTAGCGAGGGATTTTGATGAATTACTTTTCCTTTTGAATATTCCTTCTGAGGTTTCTTATCCTAAGTCGAGGATGAAGGTTTTACTCTTGGAGAATATTGAACCCGCGGCAGCGCAGAATTTTATTGCTGAAGGATATCAAGTCGAGACAGTGAAGTCTGCTTTGGGGGAGGAAGAGCTTATAGAGCGCATAAAAAATATATCGATTCTGGGGATAAGGAGTAAAACTAAAGTGAGTAGAAATGTACTCAAAAATGCCAGAAAACTCAAGTGTATAGGGGCATTTTCTATTGGGACTGATCAGATAGATTTGGAGGCGGCGTTAGAATTTGGGGTTGCCGTTTTTAATGCGCCCTATCAAAATACCCGCTCGGTTGTAGAGTTGGCGATTGGAGAGATAATCATGCTGTCGCGGGGGGTTTTTGATAAATCAGTTAAAGCGCATCAGGGAATTTGGGATAAGTCTGCACTAGGGTCAAATGAAATAAGGGGGAAAGTTTTAGGAATTGTGGGATATGGAAGCATCGGGTCGCAGCTTTCAGTTTTAGCAGAGTCATTAGGGATGGAAGTTATTTTTTATGACAAAGTTGAGAAGTTGGCTTTAGGAAATGCGAAGAAAGCTTTAAGTATGGATGAGGTTTTGAAGAAGGCGGATATTGTTTCGATTCATGTTTCAGGAGATAAGAAATCTAATACTAATTTAATTTCTGATAAACAGTTTTTGTTAATGAAGGAAGGGGTAATTTTTCTTAATTTAGCTCGTGGATTTGTGGTTGATGTTCAGGCATTAGTTAAATATATAAGAGCGGGGAAGATTAGGGGGGCTGGGGTTGATGTGTTTCCGATTGAGCCTAAAGGTAAGGACGAGCCTTTAGTGACTGAGCTCGCCGGACTTCCCAATGTTATCTTGTCACCTCATATAGCGGGTTCAACGGAGGAGGCGCAAAGAAATATTGCCTTGTTTGTTTCCGGGAAATTGATTGATTTTATGAATTCCGGGAATACGTATTTGTCCGTTAATTTTCCCAATATTAATTTAACGGAGCAGGGTAAAACTCATCGGTTGTTGCATCTTCATAAGAATATGCCGGGGATTTTGTCGAAAATTAATTTAATTTTGGCGGAGGCTGGGGCAAATATTTTAGGACAGTATTTGAAAACTAATGAGAGTGTGGGGTATGTGATTACTGATGTTAACAAGTCGTATAATCCGGCTGTTGTGAAGGAACTTAGGAGAATTGAGGGGACAATTAGCCTGAGGGTTTTGTATTAGGTCAGTACATTGTCAGTACGGAATATGGTATAATATTTGTATATATGTTTACTCAAAAACTTTACCGCAACGGGAATTCGGTAGCGGTTACTATTCCAAAACAGCTTCTTGAAGAGTTAAACCTTAAAGAAGGTAGTGAGGTATTTATAGAGGAGGAGAATGACAAGCTAACCATTCAATCTAAGAGTAATATGCTGGCTTCGGATATTGACGCGGAGTTTGTGGAGATGGTAGATAGGTTTATTGATGAGCATGAAGATGTCTTGAAAGAACTTGCTAAAAGGTGAAAACTCAAATTAAATTTCTTTCTGTTACCCGGGTATTATTAATTCATGATAGGCTAGTTAAAAGAATTGGCGGATCTGCGGGAGTACGAGATATGGGTCTCATAGAATCTGCTGTAGCCAGACCTCAATCCGGATTTAATGGTAAGTACCTCTACACAAACATTTTCGATATGGCTGCTGCCCTTTTGCAATCATTACTAAAAAACCATCCATTTGTAGATGGAAATAAGAGAACAGCCCTAACTTCAGCCTCAATATTTCTGGAAATTAACGGCTATTTGTTAAATAGGAATGATAATGAAATAGTGGAATTTGCTGTGAGAGTTGATAATGCGAATTTAACGTTGGAGGAAATTTCGGAGTGGTTAGAGAAGAATACAAAAGATCCTTCTAAGTTTTAAACGAGAATTCTGTCGCCTGGTCTGTAGGGTTGAGGGGAGTAAACGAATAAATTGCCTTCGCCGACTATGTCGAATTTAAGCCCCTCACCAGAGAAGCCCCGATCCATCCGTCTTACCCACAATCCTTCGTGATTTCGTAATGGACAGGCAACGGCTGTTGAGACACCATAAGCCTCAAACCCTCTGCTAATATCGAGGCGTTTTTTTGGATTACGATCCCTAATCCTGGCAGCTACAGCATAATCAAGTAGTCTGTTGCCTAAGTCTATTGGTAATGCAAATGAATCACGCATTGATTCGTAAGTAGCAGCATCCGCGAGCGGGGTAGTTTATCCTCAAAGTTATCAATTCTAACGAGGTGTTTCAGTGCGACTTCCTGAACACGACGCCCGCCTTCGACCAGGAGTAAAGCCCCCAATCCTATTCCTGCAGCCGTTACGATTGTTTTTGATTTGTCATACCCTTCTTTTCCCATTATTTGTAGAGGTACTATATTGGATCTTTCACATAAAGACAACAGGGGGGGTGTCGTTAGAACTTATAGTATATAAACCTATAGTTTCTTACATTGATATTACAAGAAGGGAAGTTGGGATATGGACATTTGGGTGGAAATACTTTTTAATTGAAGCGCCCAATTAATGACAAAAGTAAATAGAAATTCAATTAAGAAAACATTCTTTACTGTTGGGCCCTCCCAGATTTACCCGACGGTTCCTTTGCACATGCAAAATGCTATAAGACATAATATCATGTCGATTAGTCATAGGGGGGCAGAATTCAAGGGGATATATAAAAAAGCGTCCGATGGATTGAGGGAGTTACTGAATATACCGGCAGATTATGAAATTGTCTTCCTCTCCTCTGCCCTGGAAGCCATGGAAAGGGTTACACAGTCGATGTCGCACAATAACACATTTCATATTCAGACCGGATTTTTCGGGAAGATCTGGATGAATATTGCTTTAGAGTTGGGTAAGTCCCCTACTTTTTACCAATACTTTAATTGGGAGAAAAATTTAATTTCTAAAACTTCTTTGGAAAATATTAAAATTCCAAAGAGTGCTGAACTGGTCTGTCTAACTCAAAATGATACGTCAACCGGGTTTTCCATACCAATGTCAGAGATTTACGCACTAAAAGAAAAACATCCGGATAAACTATTTGCCTTAGATATTGTCTCATCAGTCCCTATCGTTGATAATGAGTACAGATATTTAGACGCAGTTTTTTTCTCTGTTCAAAAAGGATTTGGATTGCCGGCTGGGTTGTCAGTGCTAATTTTGAGCCCAAATAGCGTCAAAAAGGCAGAAAAGTTGTCCAATACTAAGAACTACTCTATTGGTTCATATCATAATTTATTGAAATTAGTTGCTAAAAGTCGTGAGTTGCAGACCAATGAAACACCTAATGTACTCGGATTATACCTTTTAGCTAATGTAACCGCTGATTTTCTCAGTATTGAGGTCTCAAACCTTAAAAGACGTTTGGATGATCAAGCACACATGCTCTATAGTTTTTTCTCTGAGCCCGAATACTATAAGGATAGTCAAACTAAACTTTCAAGCTCTGCTTATTCGGCCTACATAAAAGAGGAGAAATATCAGTCAAAAACTACCCCTGTTTTTGAAATTTTGAAGGGTAGTGAGGGTTTAGTGAAATTTGCAGCCGAAAAAGGGCTAATTTTGGGGGCCGGTTACAATGACTTTAAAAATCAGCACATAAGAATAGCTAACTTCCCTGCTCATACGGAGAAAGATATAAATAAATTGATAAGAGTTGTCAAAAGTTTTAACAATTAGCTATGTTGTAAGTCATTGTGTGAATGATGTAATTCATTATTTTTTAGGAGTAAATCTGGATTTAGACCCTAGGTTTCTGTTAAAATTACCAGGTTTGTGGTAATGATAGTAGATTAATGGAGGAGTTGAGCAATGGTGGCTCTCTAGTCTTGAAAACTGGCGCTCGCAAGGGCATGCGGGTTCGACCCCCGCCTCCTCCGCAGCATATTGCAGAATAAAACCCAAAGTTTTAAAGTATATTAGTGAGTTATATCCGACATCCGAATACGAGCTGTCTGGTCTGTAGTAAGCCCATTTACAAAAGGCCTTGGGAAATATTAAGAAATGACGGTCACGTCTTCTGTAGTATGTTGTGTTATGGGAAATCCAATAGAAAAGAAAAACCTTGTTTAGTTTGCAAAACGCCTATTTTGGCTGGTTTCAATAAAAAAACCTGCAGCAGGAAATGCTCAAATATTCATAGAACTGGAGTAAAATATCTTCAAAATCGTCCCAGGGATAAGGTCGTTGGTCAGAGGATGTTAAAACTCCGGTTACTTAAGTTACGCGGACTGGCATGCGAAATTTGTGGTTATTCAAAAATAGAGATACTGCACGTTCATCACAAGGATAGAAATAAAGAAAATAATGATTTGGGTAATTTAAGATTAATCTGCCCAAATTGCCATTACGAAGAACATCATTTAGAGAGAAGTTGGTTAAAAGGGGTTGATTTAGATAAATTGAGTTACTAGATTTTAAATTCATACTCCTGTTTCTCTTGCAAATTATTTTTTAAAGATTTACTATTAATAAATCTCAGCTATATGGAATTAAATTACGTTGCTATTGTAGCTGCCACGGCTGTTCAGTTTCTCCTTGGGGCTATTTACTATACTTTTTTGTTTGGGAAATTGTGGGGCAGGATGCATGGGTTTGATAAGCTTTCTAAAGAAACCCAGCAGAAGATGATGAAGGGCATGGCGCCGATTTACGGGGTGCAGTTTCTGGCTACTCTGGTCACAACTGCGGTTTTGGCTTTGATTATGTCGATGGTTCCTTCGACATGGAACGCATACGGCATGGTGATATTTTTATGGTTGGGTTTTATTCTCCCCACTCAGGTTAGCTCAGTTCTTTTTGGCGGAACAGAGCCTAAATGGATAGTTCAGAAGATTGCAGTCCAGTCTGCAGAATCATTGATTCGTTTATTGGTTGCAGTTGCGGTTTTGAATTTATTCTAAGTGCTACTCCCCCTTAACAACAAACCTAACTCTTTGCCACAAATTTAATTTTTCAACCCTTTTCGGCATAAATGTTTTCTCTTTAACTTCTTTGCGTTGCAAAACTTCTTTGATTAAAACCAATTGATTTTGAGAGATCTGGGGGAGGTTTTCGAAGGAGAAAAATTGTGCTTCGGATACCTCGTGCGAGGGCTTAAATTCTCCGCCGATGAATTTGCCAATTAGAGAGATGTCGATTCGGGCGGTTTCGCGGTCGGTCCTTAATCTGAATTGTTCCTGCACTCTGACTATTAATCCTGTTTCTTCTTCTATTTCGCGGGCTAAGCCTTCTTTGGGGTGCTCTTTACCTTTTAAATATCCGCCAGGCAAACTCCACTTTTTTCCGCTGCGGTAGGTGTGTTTACAGATTAAGATTTCATTTTTGTCATTTAAAATTACACCAGTGACGCCTATTAAGAATTCATCCTGGGTGACGCGCATAGCGGCGATCTGTAAACTTTTAGGAAGGGATAGGACTTTCCAGGCTTTAACAAGCAGGGCTCTCATTTTAAATTGACTCTCGGTCGGGGTTTCTTTGAGTTCGCTCACTTAACCGGGCGTTTTCAATTTCCAGATGGTTAACTTTTTTGGTTAAGTCATGAATTATTTGTTTGGCATCTTTGATATCGTGTTCTTTACCCCTGAGTTTCATTGATGTAGAAAGTGAATCCAGTAAGCTGAGGAGCCAGGAGAAGGAAAGGCCTAACAGTAAGGTGATGCCGATTAAGATATAGAGAGGGATTTGAGCCAGAGTGTAGCCGGCTAAGGTTATAGTGGAGAGTTGAGTGTTCTCAGTTGCGAAGTATGAGAATCCTAAAGCTA
>CAYNRM010000082.1:0-6103 GCA_964399555.1 uncultured Gammaproteobacteria bacterium
GCAGACGCCGGAATTTCCCCTCGTCGCCGGTCTGTTTGAGGTCGGGGTGGTATTTGAGTTTGGGCGCCCTGGACCTGGGATTTTTGTTGTCCGGCTTGGGAGAGACTGGTGAAGGCGCCTGGTGACGGGGATGAGAATTCAGCGTTTGCAGGATCATCAGTGTAGTAGGAAAACATGAAAATGATTGAGAATATCGAGAGAATGCTTACCAAAACAGCAACCCCGTAGAGCAGTTGCTGTTTGTTTGCGTCACTAATTTCGTAATCACGAAATAATATCCTGACTTTCATTTACCTCCCATTTTGCACATTTTACAACTTTGGAAGTGATCATATATCACTAAAACTGTGCTTAAGCCTACAAGGATATAAACCAAACTTTCCAAACCAGTAGAACCGAATATCATAGATACCAGATTCAGGTCTAAAAGTCCAACGAGTCCCCAGTTTATGCCACCCACGAATACTAACGCATAAGCGATTATGTGAAGAATTTTCATATAAAAAAGTCACCTCCTTTAGGTAATGTTAACTACCTAAATTAATCTTAGCGCTAATCAAGATTTATACGCAAGAGATGAGTTAAGGTGACATGGGTGTCATCAGTTGGAAAAAGTTACCATCTGGATCGGCGAAAGTTGCTATCGCATCTTTCCCTTCACCTTCTTCTTCCATGCCATACGGCTCGGCAATAACTTCGGCTCCTAAATCTTTAATTCTTTGGAATTCGCCTTTAACGTCGTCTGTTTCTAAGTTGAACATAATTCTTTCAGGATTTTCGGATTTCCCCCTAACTTTATCGTGAGGACCAATAGTGATTGAGGCTGCACCTACTGTAAAACCTTTATAACCGTGGTCGTCCCAATCAGGGGCTTTATCAAAAACTTTTTCGTAGAAAGAAGCGAGCTCTGCAGGGTTTTCTGAAAATACTAAAATACTGTTGAAATTTAACATTTAATACTCACCTCCCTGTTTGGGTATTTAAGACTTTTAGGAGGAAGATTGCAAGTGGTTGAAAATTTCAATTAAACGGACTTTTATACTTTGTCGCAGTGGTGTTCTTTGTAGTTTTTGGTGAAGCCGTCATTGCAGAGCCAGCCGTCGTGGGTGTCGGTGTAGTGGGCGTTTTCTGGGAGGTTTAGTTTGTCGCAGGATTTGTTTGAAGGGTTTTTTCGGTAGCCTGGTTTGCATTTCCAGATGTTGGCTGACCATTCGGCATTATCTGGGAGATAGAATTTTTTGCATTCACTCCCCTCTTTGATGAACTCTTTGTGGCAGGTCCAACCGTCTAGTCCTAAGTTATCTTCCCTGGCATTTTCAGGAATTTTGATTTTTTCGCATTTTCTTTCTGACTCATTTCTTTTATAGCCGTTGTTGCAATAGAACTGCGAACCCTGGGTGTAGAATTTGCCGTTGTCGATTTCTGGTTGTTTTTTGCATTCGTCACCTTCTTTTTTATAGCCGGAGCTGCAGTTAAAGCTGCCGATGTAATTTGAGGTGGCGTTTGTCGGAATTTTTACTTCTTCACAAGACTTAGTGTCTTCGGACTCTTTGAAACCTTTTTTGCATTCCCAGTCGTTTCCGGAATAGGTTTGGTAGGCGTTTGTTGGGATTTCCAGCCTCACGCATTTATCGTTTTGTTTTTGGTAGCCTGAGTTGCAGAACCAATCAGAGCCATGGATGAAGAATTTGGCGTTTTCAGGGAGGGTAACTTTAACGCAACCGTCCCCTACTCTTTTGTAGTTTGAGATGCAGGTCCAGTCGTTGCCAGCTACAGTAAGGACTCCGTTCTCGGGAAGTTTTATTTCATCGCAGGACCAGTTTTTTGTGTTTTTGGTATATCCTCTTTCGCATTCGAAGTCGTCTTTGTAGGAGTTTAGTTTGCCGCGTTCGGGGGCTTTTAGTTCTTCGCAGAGGCCAATATTGTTCCTTTTAAAGCCTGTTTCGCAGGGTTGGGTTTTATTTTTTGAGGCGAAGATTGTGGCGGGTAATAATAAGAATAGTGTCAGTAGTGCGAATAATTTAAGAAATTTCATGAATTTGTTTTGTCATCCTGAGCCCTGAATCAAGTTCAGGATAAACTCCGTCGGGGATCTGTAGATTTGCACGGATTCCTCGGCTACGCTCGGAATGACAGTGTTTTATTTGAGATTGCCGCGCTGCGCTCGCAGTGACGTGTTCTTTCTGTTTGGGTTGTAGATTAGGTAGTATACCACTGGGATGAAGAACAACATGATTGTTCCTGAGAATGTTAGTCCGGCTATGATGGCGCCTCCCAGACCTCTCCAGAATGGGTCGGAGATGGTGATTGGGATTAGGCCGGCGATGGTGCAGAGGGATGTTAGGGCGATCGGTTCCAGACGAGAAGCGGCGGCGTCGGCGACTGATTCGGTGAATTCCATGCCTGTCGCCTGGTTGATTAAGATTTTATCGACGACCAGGATGGAGTTTTTAACAACGATTCCGAAAAGTGCGAGTAATCCGATCAGGGCTGGGAAGGAGAGAGGAATTTGTAGTAGCGCGAAGATGATGAAGACTCCGGATATTGAGAGTGGGATAACCAGCATGACGATTAGGGCTCTTCGGAAAGAGTTGAATTGTAGAACCATGGTGATGATGATAAGAGCGAATGATAGAACCATGGCCTGAAGAATTGAGTTAACTGAGGCTGCGTTTTCTTCATTTGCGCCTCCGGTTGCCCAACCGTAACCTGCTGGAAGATTTAGTGAATCAGCGTGCTCTTCGAGTTTTTTGTTTAAGTCGGTGATAACGTAACCGTCAGAAACTGCACCTGAGACAGACATGGTTCTTTTACCGTCTTCTCTGGTGATTACAGTTGGGTTAGCAGCAAGTTTTATTTCTCCCAGAGATGAGACCGGTACATTGCCAGTTTGGGTGGGGATTTGGATTTTGTTTATGTCCTCGACGTATTGAGTTCCTGAACCAAATCTAATGGTAATGTCTTCGGTTAAATCCTCATCCCCCTGGAATTTAAATTCGTCGGCTTCAAATCCGGAAGCGTAAAGTCTTAACCAGAAACCAAGCTGATCCGTTGTGATATTGCTGGCTGCCATTTTGGCTTTATCAGGAACGAAAGTAAGTTTTGAGGTTCCGGGTTTGATAGTTTTATCAATATTAGTAACCCCTGGTTGTTGTTTTAAGTAATCCTGGATTTGGTCTGCGTAACCATCAAGAGTTTTTAAGTCGGGGCCGAATAGTTTAATCTGTAAATCTGAGCCGGCTGGAGGGCCTCCGGATACTTCGACAACTGAGACTTTTCCTATTGTGTAGTTTGCGAATTTGTTTCTGAGATCATTAGATATGACGGCTGTTGTTCGGTCTCTCTTGGCGCTGTCTTCAAGAGCCATTGAGAACAGAACATTATTAGGTCCGGCGCTGCCTGATCCACCCATATCTGAGAAGCCCCTGCCCATTTCAACAGTGGTGGTTTTTGACTCAGGGACGTCTTTTAACATTTCGAGAAATTTTAGGCTTTCCTGTTTAGTTGTCTGGAGATTTGTTCCAGCTGGATACTCGACAGAAACATACATGGTATTTTCATCAGATCCCGGGAAGAATTCTGATTTAACCAAACCTAAAGGTACTAAAAGGTATGAAAAGATTGAGAATATTACAACCATGATGATGGTGTTTCTTCTGGCGGATTTAGAGATAAGAATTTTGTGAATTAAACGGTTGTAAGATTTTTCAATGCCTCCAAAACCAATGATTCCGTGATCCAGTAGATTGGTGATTCTATTTTGAGTATCTTTGTGCTTACTAAACCATTTTGAGAACAAGGCAAATAAGGTATCTCTGATTAGACAAATAACTAAAACCAGTAGGAATAAAACGCCAAGCTGGGGGAAGATGAGTGCGCCTTGGGGCATTAAGAAATAGAAGGCGGCGAGAATTGCAGCTACCAACAGAACTCTAAATAAGATTTGAACTCGATATGGGAGTTGAGGTTTTAATAGGAAAACCATTAGCGGCAGGATAATGAAAAGTCCTACGAAAATTGAGGCGATTAAAGTTGCAGAGACAATTATCGGGATTGGTTTGATAAATTCGCCGATGATTCCACTTGCTAATAATAACGGCAAGAAGGCCCAAACTGTGGTGATTGTTGTGGTAAGGATAGCTACCCAGAAATCCTTCCAGACTAGTAGGCCGGTTTGGACGGGGGTGAATTTGCCACTTCTAAAGTAGGCAGTCATGGCAGAAATAACTACGATAGCATCGTCAACCAAAAGCCCCAGAGAAAGAAGTAATGAGAAAGTTGCTAAGAACGAAAGTGCGATTCCCGTAATGTTCATAACTACGAAGGTGATTAGGAAGGTTAAAGGGATAGAAAGCATTGAGACGATAGCCTGTCTGATTCCTAAGAATAGTAGTAAGACAAGGAAAACTAAGGCGATAACTATGGCGATATCTCTTTGGAGAAGTCCGAATTCTTCTTCAATTTCTTCCGCAGTGTTAACTATAGTAGAGATTTTGAAACCGTTGCCAGAGCTTTCTAGCTTTTCGTTAACTTTTTCTTGAGCTGCTTCGTTAGCCACATTAAAATTAACACCTGAGACACGGAATACTGAGAAGGTTACGGAACTTGAGACTTTGCCTTCTTCCAGGATGAATGATTCGTTTTGGTCAGGTTTGGAAATTTCCTGAATTTGGGCGATGTCTCCGAGTGACATAACTGAGCCATTTAAATTAATTTGAAGAGTTCTTAAATCATTAATCTTGGTAGCAGCGGGATCAATGGCGAGGGAGAATATACCATTTTGAGTCCTGATATTTCCGGCTGGAAAAGAACTGAGTGAAGTTTTGATCGCTCCAATTAATAATTGCGGATTAACTGAATAGCTGGCGACTACTTCGGGTTTAATTATGATTTGAATTTCCTGTTCATCAAGACCGGTGATTTCAACATTATCGATTGATGCTAAGTCTTCAAGATCTTTTTTTAGATCTCTGGAGAAGCGAATTAGGCTTCCCCGGTCTTCTGCGCCATGAAGAGAGAAGGTCCAGATAGGTTGGTTTTCAAAATCTAATTTTTGAACACTGGGAGCAATGGCATCTTCAGGGAGGTCGTTCACTGCATCAACAGCAGATTGAATATCAGATTTAGCTTTGTCAGGATCTGTTCCTGACTCAAATTCAATATTAACGATAGAGACTGATTCGCGAGAAGTTGAGGTGACGGTTTTAACTCCGTCGATTCCGGTAACAGCGTCTTCGAGCGGAACGCTGATTAATGATTCGACGTCCGTAGGGTTGGCTCCTGGTAGAACAGTTGAGACTAGAACAATAGGGATTTTGATCTCAGGATTTAGTCTTCTAGGAAGAGCCAGGTAGCTTGAGATACCGAAAGCAGAAATTAAAAGAATAATTAATAACACCAAACGCATGTTGGTGATGTAGCTGGCAACCCAACCAACGAGGAGTCTAGGATCGAATTTTAATTTGTTTAAATAAGATGATGCGGTGTCCATGGGTTTAATTTTTAATTTCTAATTCTTAATTCTTAATCAAATCTAAATGTTCTAATATTTAAAAATTAAGATTTTAATATTTAAAAATTGATTAGAAATTAAATATTAAGAATTAAAAATTATTGTCCTATTCTTGTGTACGAACTTTATCTCCTTCAACTACATTCCTGGACAATATAATTTGATCTTCGGCGCCTATTCCCTGCATAACTGCAACAAACCCACCTTGAACTTCGCCTAACTGAATTTTTCGGGCTTCAGCTTTATCACCCACAACCACATAAACTGTTGATTCTTCTTGAGTTTGGAAGATAGCGTCAAGAGGGATGAAAGGCACAACTGAATTAGTGTCTGGGGCACCGACGGGAATTGAGAGTGAAACATAACTGTCATTTGTAAAGAATTCCTGATACTCATCAGGGATATGATAAATGACTGAGTAGAGTTGACCGTTGGTGGCTTCTGATGAAATATAAGCTGGCATAACTTCGATGGTTTGGCCTTTCATTGAAATGGTGCTGGTCTCAAGTTTAGAAAGATTTTTGGCAATAATGGCTGGAACTTTAGCATCCAGAATAATTTTTCCTTCTACCCCGGTAATTGTGACTAAAG
>CAYNRM010000083.1:0-6045 GCA_964399555.1 uncultured Gammaproteobacteria bacterium
AATTAATAAGAAAAAACCAACCATTATCAAAATCGGCAAAACAGTCCCGATAATCGATATCCAATTCTGCCTCCAGGACATGTCCTTAACCTCAATATTAACTTTTGAAGGATCCACCCCGGCACTTTCAAAAATCCTGTATATCGACTCTCCGGCTTCTTTCCTCGATTGACCTGTTGTATCTGAATCTTTGTAGTCAACTACAACCTTCTCCCCCTCTAAACTAACCTTATCAACCTTTCCCTCCTTAATTTCATTTATAACCTGGGATAAAGGAATCTCGCTTCCTGACTCAGAAGAGTTGGAAAAGCCGCTCAGGAAAACTAAAATAGCCAATCCGATAAGTGCGTAAATCCCTACCGTCTTAATTATTGAGTTCATCCGGCTCTGTTTGGGATTACCGTTTTTCTTGCCGGAAAAAGAAGAAGTAAATTTATTTTTAGGAAGTTTGATGAAATTCTTACCGTTAGCCATTTGGCGCCTAGTATATCAGAATAGTTTTTATATTACCAACGGGCATCAACTCGGCAATTCTAGAAGTTCTGGATGGCACTATTTATCCTCTCAGCTAAAGTATTCTGCTCTGCAGCTAACTTTTCATCCTCTTTTGTATACGCATTGTCTGAACCAGAAAGCCATTGATTAGCAATAATTTTAGCAACAATAGGCTCAAGACGGGTTATACGGTTTTGAATAATTTGATTAATCCGATCTATTTCCGTTCGGTTTTTTAGGTAAAAATCACTATTATCAGTTTTCAAACTTCCCCAGGACGAAGATAACTTTTTCAAATTAGCCAGCCCGCTTTTATAAGACTCTACCTGCTCCTTACTATAATTTGGCGGCACATACCCCGCAAAGTGCTGAATAATTACCTGTGTCGGACAACCATTGATCTCTCCTTGCACCTCGGCAATACCGATTTCGGATATATCCTTATCACTAAAAATCCCCCCGGACTTCTTAAACTCAGTCAACCCCTCAATCAATTCATCAGAAGAATAATACCCCTGAATCGTGCTTTCTCCTCTTACCGGATTCCAGTAATTACTGTCACTAAACGATTTCTCCATTGTATAGCCGGATTTTGTCGCCTCAAAAGAAAAATCGTTGAACTTAAGAATATTCTTCCCTCTCAAACTGGCTGAAGTTTCAAGTTTAGCCTCATATTTCAAAGGTTTTAGCCCGGATTGAGACCTTATTGAGTTCAAGAATTCAACATACTTCTGCCTATCCAATTGAATCTTTGATGATTGTTCTAAATCCTTTGAAGTATCCCGAAAGTTCTTATCCCAAACTCCTTTTTGTTCGGCATATGGCAACATAAAACCAATATCTTTTTCATCAATCAGACCAACATCATGCCTTGAATCATTACTTGCTTTCCTGTTGTCTCCCAAAACTAGGTATTTCCCTTGAGGAATTGTTAATTTTGTACAGTCAGCTAAAAATTCCCCACCAAACGTCGAACTGGCTAAAGCTGTATATGCCTCTGTCAAAACTTTCCCATCAACTAAAACCTGCCCATCACGAATCTCAACAGTCTCCCCCGGCACCCCAACTATCCTTTTAACAAACCCCGAGATTTCACTATCCTCAAACTCTCTTGTTTCAATCTCATCAGTCTTCGCGTTCCTAAATTCAACAATATCTCCCCGCCCCGGCTTAAATCGCGGATTAGGATAAACATACATCTGCACCTCCGCCGCCAACTCCTCAGCCACTTCCTTAGGTGTCTTCCCTTTGCCTTTGGGAAACGTCGGAAACATCGACCCCGTACCCGAAATAGGAATAGTCAATTTCGTCAAACCAGTATACTGAGACGCCGCTTTCTTAAACTTCGTATCAACCGGCCCAAAAGTCAAAAAGGCAAACATCCCCAGGATAACTAAACAAAGAAAAACTTTGGACATTACTAATATTGTACTAGGTTTAGAGATTCTAAAAGCTCACTTCTTCCAAATGTAACTAACGAATTTTGGAACCTGCCGGAACTTGCTGTTGAGGCGTCAATAAAACAACATTATCTTCAGCATCAGCCGCCATAATCATCGCCTGAGACTCTAACCCCATCATTTTCCTCGGTTCAAGATTAGTTATAAAAATAAATTGCTTCCCCTTTATATCCTCAGGTTTGTAATAAGCTTTAATCCCAGACAAAACCTGCCTTGGCTCCTCTCCCCCCAAATCCACACTCAACTTCAAAAGCTTCTCCGACCCTTCTATTTCTTCAGCCTCCAAAACTGTCCCGACTTTAAACTCAAGTTTCAAAAAATCATCAATCGTTACCATTTATAAAAGGCCCATCCTTTCTTTCACTTCTTTCAAAGTCCTTTGCGCTACGATACGAGCCTTCTCAGCTCCTTCTTTTATAACTTTATTAACAAACTCAGGATTATTCTCCAATTCTCTTCGTTTCTCCTGAAGCGGTTTCAACTCTTCATAAATAGCATCAGAAAGTTCCCTTTTCAAATCCCCATATTTAATTCCTGAACTCATATAAAGGTTTTTATACTCCTCAACTTTTTCTTTACCCTGGAATAATTCAACAAATGCTAAAACTGTCGCAATCGAACTTCCTTTTTCAGCACCTGTAGCTGGAATACTTCCCGACCCGGAATCAGTCGGCATTTTAGCAACTTTCGATTTAATAGTTTCCAGGTCATCAGTAATATTAATAAAACTCCCCTCGACCGTTTTACTCATCTTCCCCTCTCCAGTCAAAGAAGGCACATATTCCCCCCGGGTTGCAAATCTAACTGGTTCCGGAAAATCAGTCAAATATGCCGAATTCATGTTATTAGCAATCACACGCGCCACCTCCAAATGGGGTTCTTGGTCTATCCCCACAGGCACCATCCCCGCTTTATAAACTAAAATATCAGCAGCCATTAAAATTGGATAATTCAAAAGCGCCATAGTTGCTGAATCTGGATACTGCTTAACCTTGTCTTTAAATGTCGGTAGGTGCTGCATTCTGGCAATAGTAACTACCGATGAAAAATAAAATGCTAGCTCTAAATGCTCCGGAACTTCCGCTTGTTGGAAAATAACCGATTTCTCAGGATCTAAACCCGCAGCTAGATAATCAATAATAACTTCTCGCCTATTCTTCTTTAGCTCCTCAACATCATACGGAGTAGTTATAGTGTGAACATCCGCCACCATATAAAATGTTTCATATTCAGGATTATCCTGTAATGCCAACATCCCCTTAACCGCGCCAAGATAATTACCTAAATGCAATCTCCCGGTAGCTCTTATTCCCGATAAAACTGTTTTTTTCATAATGTGTTTTTAGCAATGAAACAATGAAGCAATTTAGCAATTTGCTCAGAATTTCACCTCAAGCCCTTTAAAAATCTCTCTATATGCCTCAGATAATCCTTCGGGTGCAAGTTTATTATATCCAAAATCGCACTTCCCACAACTGCCATATCCGCCAGCCCCTCTATCTGCCTAACATGTTCCCTCTTAGAAATCCCAAACCCTAAAGCCACCGGAATCTGAAAATGCTTTCTAACAGTTTTTAAATACTCAATTACAGATGGATCAAATCCCTTCTCAGCCCCAGTAATCCCCTGCCGCGCCGTACAATATACAAACCCCGTCCCAACTTCTGCATTCATTTTAATTCGCGCTTCTGTTGAAGCCGGTGACAAAACTTTAATATTAAGCAAATTATTATCTTTCAATATTCTATTAAAATGCTCTGTCTCTTCTTCTTCGAGGGGAAAATCAGGAACAATTAATCCTGCAATCCCAGCTTCTTTCGAGTCTTTACAAAATTTCTCAATTCCATAATTAAAAACCGTATTAAAATAAGCCATAAATAATAAAGGGGTTTTAACTTTAGATTTAAGCCGCGAAGCGAGCAAAAATGCATCAGAAACTTTATTCCCCTTTTCCAAAGAAGCCTCACAAGCTTTCATAATAGTCGGCCCATCAGCCAAAGGATCAGAAAAAGGAATCTGTAATTCGATATAATCCACCCCAGTTCTGTCCATCAAGAGAATCAGTTCCTCTGTGTCCTGGAGTGTCGGATATCCAACCACAACATGCGTCATTAATTTCATATTTATTTTTCGAGCAACGCGAGAAAATACCGCGCTAGTCCTCGTTATACCCCTCCAAATATTCCTTAAGGAATTTCTCAAACTTCTTATCCTTCATCGCCTTGGCCACAATAAACAAATCCTTATCTCCCCGTCCCGATAAATTCACCACAATTATTTCAGATTTCTTAAGCCTCGGCGCCAATTTTATAACCTGAGCCACAGCATGTGCCGATTCCAAAGCCGGTATAATTCCCTCCTCATGTGCCAAAGTTTTGAATGCCTCAATAGTTTCAGCATCCGTTACTGATGTAAATTCTACCCGCCCTGTATCATGCAAATCAGCAAGTTCCGGCCCAATCCCTGCATAATCCAACCCCGCTGAAATCGAATGAGTTTTTGCCAGTTGCCCATCCGAATCCTGAAGAAAATACGATTTATACCCCTCCACAACTCCAACTTTCCCTCCATCAAACCTAACAGCATTTTTACCAACACCCTTACCTTTACCTCCCGCCTCTACTCCAATTAATTTAATTCTTTTATCCTTTAAAAACCCGGAAAAAATACCCATCGCATTACTTCCTCCTCCAACACAAGCGACGATATAGTCCGGCAATTTCCCCTCAAACTTCTTAATCTGCTCTCTAACTTCTTTAGAAACAATCGCCTGAAAATCCCGCGTTATAGTCGGGTAGGGATGCGGCCCAACGACCGATCCCAAAAGATAATAAGAGTCATCAACATTCTCAATCCAATCTTTAATCGCCGCGTTAACCGCGTCTTTTAAAGTCCTTGATCCAAACATAACCGGCACAACTTCCGCCCCCAATTGCTCCATCCAAAACGCATTAGGTCTTTGCCTGTTAAAATCGACTTCCCCCATAAAAACAGTGCACGACATTCCCAGTTTCGCCGACACAGTCGCTGACGCTAACCCATGCTGCCCCGCCCCCGTTTCCGCAATAATCCGCGTTTTACCCATCCTCTTTGCGAGTAAACCCTGCCCAATACAATGCGTAATCTTATGCGCTCCAGTATGATTCAACCCTTCATTCTTAAAATAAATCTTAGCTCCACCTAATTTTTTAGTTAAGTTTGCAGCAAAAGTTAAAGGCGTCGGCCTTCCACAAAAATTATGCACCAAATCCAAAAACTCCTTCTTAAACTCCGGATCTTTTTTAGCACTTTCATAAGCCGCTTCAAGTTCCTCAAGAGCCGGAATCAACATCTCCGGCACATATCTCCCGCCATACTGTCCAAATTTCCCTTTATTCATATTTTATTTTTCGAGCGAAGCGAAAAAATACCTAACCCCTTACGCCCCCCTTTGCCTTTTCTATAAACATTTTTATCTTCTCAGTGTCCTCTATTCTATTAGTTTCAATCCCTGAAGCCACATCAACCCCAAACGGTTTTACTGCCTTAACTATCTCCGCTACATTCTCGCAGTTTAAACCTCCTGCCACAAACACTTGTTTCTCTTTACAAACAACAGCCATACTCTTAACACTCAACATCTTCCCCTTACCCTGTTTTTTTCTGTCTAAAAGAAAATAATCAACACTATACTTATTCATTTCTTTCAGCGTCTCCGTTATATCAAAATCTGCATCAAGCTGTAAAACCTTTATAACCGGCCTCTCCACCTCCTGAACATACTCGGCGTCTTCTTCCCCGTGAAGTTGAACAAAATCCAAATCCAAAAAATCGGCTACCTTATTAACCTCCTCAATTTTTTGATTCTGAAAAACTCCGACAATTTTAACCTGAGCTCTTACCTGGTCAATAATTTGTTTTGCAACAACTGGTGAAATTTTCCGAAGCGACCCTGATGCAAAATTAAACCCCAAAAATTTCGCTCCCGCATACACAGCAGTCTGTGCGGCCATCTCCGATCTTATCCCGCAAATCTTCACATTAATCATCGCAGTCCCTCCAAAAATTCTTTTTTCACCTTCGATTTCATAAGACTAGTTCCAACTAAAAC
>CAYNRM010000084.1:0-5928 GCA_964399555.1 uncultured Gammaproteobacteria bacterium
GTACTAATACAGAGAATTCTCTTAAGCTAAAGAATCCTCAACAAATAATAAACTTCTATCAAACCTTCAAAGGTTGGGTGAGTTTAAATACCAACATTCCTTTCGATGATCTATTCATAAAAATTTTAAATGAATCACAAATAAAACGTGCAGTCCTAAAACTGCCGGAGCGCCATGAAATAATCAGTAAATTCATCACTTTGTTTGAAGAGATTAAAGCTAAGATTTATAAATATCCAGAATACAGTCTGTCTGATTTTTTGCTAAGAATAGAGCTTCTTAAAAAACATAATTTATCTTTGGAAGTAAAGTCTAAATTAGTTAATGCCGGCGGAGTCAGGCTTCTCACCGCTCACAAATCAAAAGGTTTGGAATTTGATTACGTTTTCATATTCCAATGCTTCGATGGTAGATGGGGTAAGGCCAGAAAACGGGCCAAACTAATTAAAATCCCTTGGGAGGTCATGGGCGAAAAAATTAAATCCGAAGCTCAATTCGACGAAATAGAAGATGAAAGGCGTTTATTTTATGTAGCCCTAACACGCGCCAGAAAAGATGTCATGCTAACCTTCTCTAAACTATCTTCATCAGGCAAAGAACAACTCCCCAGTCCCTTTATCGAAGAAATAAATAAGGATCTAATAGCAGTAATCAACACTAATGATTTCAATAACAATTTTCAATCGGTAAAAGACATTATTTTTGATGAACCAAAAAACGAATTAAATCTGGATTCTGAGTTTGAATATTTAAGAAACCTTTTCCTGGAAAAAGGCTTATCAATAACCTCCTTTCAAAATTTCCTGCAGTGCCCCTGGAAATATTTTTTCGTCAATTTAATTTCAATTCCTGATGTTAAAAATAAATACCAAATATTCGGTACAGCCATTCATTATTCGCTGGACTCTCTAATAAAGAGAAGAACAATCGAAAAAGATCCTAAAGCCTTTCTGCTAAAGTCTTTCCAAAAAATCTTAAGAGAGCAATCTTTGGTTGTTTCAGATAAAAAAGAATTTACTGAGAAAGGGGAGACTGCCTTAAGCGGATTTTACGATAATGTTTTTATCAATTTCCCTGACTCGATTCAAAGCGAGGTTAGTGTTAGAGGAATTAGACTCTCCGAAACCCTCCTGTTAAACGGCCGCATTGATATGTTAGAAGAAGTTGGCAAAAACAAATTTCGCATCCATGATTTCAAAACCGGCAAACCAAAGAAAAAAAACGAAGTAGATGGCAGCAAACCTGATGGGAAATATAATTACTTAAGACAACTGGTCTTCTACAAATTAATTCTTGAAAAATTCAAAGGCGGAATTTTTAAAGTAACCGAAGGGGTGGTTGATTTCGTCGAACCAGACGCCAAAGGTCTTTTCTTAAGTATCGCTTTCGATTTAAATAAAGACATGGAACAACAAACCATCAGCGAACTTGAATCAGTATCCTCCCAAATCTCTTCCTTAAGCTTCTGGGAAGAACGCTGCGGCGAAAAAGACTGCCAGTGGTGCGCCCTACGCGATATGATGGGTTAGTCGTTGACAAACATTTCTATAATTGCTACCTTAAGTAAAGATGGCCTCCATGACAGACGATTTAAAAAACGCTCTCTCTTCAATAGTCTCAGGTGCCGGAGATGTTTTCTCAGCAACCCGCGATGTAGCTAAAAATGCCCTTGGTTCAACTGTCGAAGCGGGAGGTGAAGTTGCCTCAACAACCATGGTAACTGCAGGTAGTATAGTCTCAGATGGCGTTAAAGTTGCCTCTGAAGCCGGAGTTTCACTCGAGGAAGCCACCACTGGCTTAGTAACCGGAGCTATTGAAGGTGCTAAAGAAGCAGGGATGAGTTTAGAAGGCGCAGTCGAAGATGCTTCGCGCGGTGCAGTATCAGGAGTTTCCCATATTGGTGGCGACGTTGGCACAGCCGCTGTCTCAGCAGTGCAAGGCGCAATTAAAGCCGCCGGCGAAATCGGCGAAGATTCCGGCACTCTCGCTAAAGATGCCGTCATAGGAACCCTCAAAGCCGCTGATGAAATAGGCTCAGAAGCAGGAGCATTAGTCAGAAAAACTCTCCTCTCAGCCGCCGTCCTACCTCACGATATAATTGACGCTCTCTTAACAGGCAAAAACGACGCTTAATTTCCTCCTTGATTCTCCCTCATCTTAAACTAAAATATTCGAATGATCTCGACTGACCGTTTACAAAAGCTGCAAAATGAAATCGCCTCTCAAAATCTAGACGCAGCTTTAATTTCCAACCCCCCAAACATTATTTACTTAACCAACTATTCTGGTTTTTCCTCAGAAGAACGCGAAGCTTTTTTGCTCATAACTCCCAAGCAGCAATATATCCTCACCGACGGCAGATATTCACAAGCCGTAAAAAAACTAATTCCCAATTTTGAGCTGATCGAAATTTCGGGCAAATCCAAATTTAAAGATCTATTAAAAATCCTAGTCGCAAAACTTAAAATTTATAAATTGGGAATTGAAGAAGAGGATCTAAAAGTAGATGAATACCGTCTGGTAAAAAAAGTAATTAAAAATCTTAAAGATTTCAAATTTCACCAACACCGTCGGGTAAAAACTCCGGAAGAAATCAAATTAATAGAAAAAGCTTGCCAGATAGGGGATAAAGCTTTCGAGTTAATCTTAACCAAAATTAAAAAAGACATTTCCGAGAAAGAATTAATGTTTCATCTCGAAAACTTTATTAGGGAGCAGGGCTTTGAGCCCTCATTCAAGACAATTGTGGCATTCGCAGAAAACTCTGCTGTCCCTCATCACCAAACCGGAGACAAAAAACTAAAATCAGGCGACTTCGTTCTATTGGACTTTGGTGTCAAATTTAAAAACTACTGCTCCGACATGACTAGGACTCGGGTATTCGGCAAACCTTCCCAAAAACAAAAACGAATACACGAGGTAGTTCTGGATTCGCAAAAGAAAGCAATCACCTTTCTACAAAACCATCTCCCCGGGCGTCCCACCCCCGGGGTGGGAGTAGGAGTTCTAGCAAAGGATGTCGATAAGGCAGCCAGAGACTATATTCTGGGTCAGGGATTTCCCTCCATCCCGCACTCATTAGGCCACGGCATCGGCATCGAAGTCCACGAACACCCATACCTGTCAATGAACAGCAAAGAAATCCTAGAAGAAGGCATGGTTTTCTCAATCGAGCCAGGTATTTATCTTCCGGAATTAGGGGGAGTCAGAATAGAAGACTTATTCGTCATAGAAAAGGGTGGAGTGCGTCAATTAACTAAAAGTAATAAGGAGTTTGCTCAGCTGTAGTATAATCAATCAATGGACGATCCGGCATTACAGGAATTTATAAAAACAATCGACAAATCTGTTTTTACCAATCTGCCTTTCATCAGAAAAGTCGACAAACCCTGGGGCTATGAAATGATTTTCACTTCAGAAGATTTACCTTACACCGGAAAGCTGATGCACATCAACGCCGGCAAAAGATTATCCCTTCAAATCCACGACAAAAAACAGGAAACTCAAATCTTAATCTCCGGTAAATGCAATTCCATAATTGAAAACGTTAACGGTGAAATGGAAACAATCGAAATGATCCCCAATCAGGGTTACACCATGATGATCGGCCAAAAACATCGTCTTCAGGCAGTAGAGGATTGTGACGTTTTTGAAGTCTCAACTCCTGAAATAGGGAATACTTATCGCCTGGAAGATGATTATGCCCGCCCAACCGAAACCGATGAGATGCGCAAAGACCCAAACCGGGGTTGGTCTAGTTAACCCGATAAATCTGAAAATCTCCGCCTAATCTATAATCAGTCTGTTTTTCACCCATCTTCTTAAACGGTTTCCAGTCTTTAAAATGATATGTCTGAGTTATTACAATCGCCCCCTTATTCAATTCTTTTTGTAACTTCGCCTCGAGTTTGTGAACCGCTGGAGTCAGTAAATAAATATAAACAATATCAGCCGGATAGTAATTGCGGTCAAAAACATTCCCATGACAAAAGTGCGTTGCTTTATTTGTGCCAGCCTTTCTCGAATTGAACCTCGAAAGCCAAACCCTCATCCATGACTGTTCTATCCCATTAGCTTTCGCACCGAGCCTTGCAGCCTCAACCACCACCCTCCCGTCCCCGGATCCTAGTTCATAAAAAACCTTATCTTTCTTAACTCCAGCCGCTTTTAAAACTTTATTAATCAAATCCATATTAGTCGGTACATAAGGCGCATCAGACCCGGCAAACCACGATAGCCCGAGCGCGCAGCCTGCTAATAATCCCAAAATTAGTATTAATGTGTTTTCCATTGAATTTAACGCCCTAAAGCCTTGAGAAGTAGTACTTTGATTTTTGTAAATTTATCTACCGAATTGAAAGCATAATATAAAGGTGCATTTGTAACAAGATCAAAACTCCCAATATATTCAGTAAGTCTACCTCCATACCCCATCTTAAATTTATGAAACCCAAACCAGGAGTCCTTAGGATCAGCATCCGGCCCCAAAGCCCCCCACATATCAAAATGGGAAAGCCCCAGGCTTTTCCCAAGTTTTATCGCTTCCCACGCAACTAAATTAGAGGACATAACATCCCGGTGTAAGTGCGACGAACCTCCATAAGGGTAATACAGCCGATCTTTAAAAATCAAAAGCATCCATGCAGTTAGGGGAACACTATTATATGAAGCAATAACAAATTTAACCTGATTATTCTGCGAAAAAGTTTCATAAACTTTGGTATGGTAGTTTTCATTATGCCCAAAATATCCCTGCCTCTTAGTTGTCTCAAAATAAAGTTTTAAATATTTCCTCAATCCAGTCTCATCATCTCGAATTTCAACCTGAACTCCTTTTTTGGTCGCAACTCTAATATTGTATCGGGTCTTTTGATGCATATTCGCCAGTAATTCCTCCTCACTTGGTGCTAAATCCAGAACAAAATTATATTTAGTGAATAGCGGTCTTAAAGCTTTCTTAAATTGTGAATCAACTTTACCTGAGGTTTCAATCTCAACATCAGGCTCTGTCTTAATAAAAACACAGTTCTGCTCCTTTGAAATCTGCTTCAAAGCCTGCGCCATTTCTAAATCCGGAAAAGGCCCTTTCGGCAGATAGCCCACGAACTTATTCATCACCGGTATTCTATGAAAACTAATTTGAAAAGCCCGGGATAAATAATTATCCTTAAATAATCCGTACCTAATAAGGGGAATGCCTAAAGACTTCCTAAATTCCCCCCACTGCCAGGATTGAATAACATGAGTAACCAACAGGTCATATTGTGCTTTATAACTTTCGTCCAGAATTCTTAAGTCCATAAACCTCATTATACGCAGCAATGAAACAATGTAGCAATGAATCTTATAGTAGATATTATTAACTATTTGTGGTAATATTCGCTTTCAATGGAACAACAGCAACGAAGCCTAATATTCACAGCCGCCGTCGGACTCATTATTCTGGCAATCATCGTGGGCTCAATTTACTACTTAGTTAAATTCGTCCAGGGCCGGGTAGCCTCTAATAAGCAATCTCCCCAAGCCTCAGTAACTCAAATAGCCGAAGACTTTGCAGTTTCGAGCGGAGGAATCATTCAGGATCCGCAAAACGCCTCCCCAGCCGCATCCCCAATTTTTGTAGTATCAGCTTCCCCTAGAGCCGCCCAGGTTCCTCAAACCGGCACCAATACCGCCTCTGACAAAAAAGTTCACAATAGTGGTCAGTACCAATTAGTCTATCCCAAAAACTGGGGCATCTTAAGCTGTACTAACTCAGGCAACACTGAGCTCGACCCATTAAATGGCCAGGATCAGTCCCTCGCTTGTGAACTAGCCGTTAAACCAATAACTATCGTAGTCGGAGACATCAAAGGTTGCGAAGGGGAAGCCAGCAAAGTCGGCAACGTCGACGTAGTCAAATCCCAAGCCTCAGACGGTGGTTACACC
>CAYNRM010000085.1:0-5595 GCA_964399555.1 uncultured Gammaproteobacteria bacterium
ATAATATGCATATTTATTATATGGAAAGTATTTCTGCTTTTCGTATTAATTGGCTCCTTCGAGTTTATACCACTTTACAGTAAACATCTTTTAGGTGGGGGATATGATAAATATCAGACATTTCACTATTTCCTGCCTTGGGCAAATTTTGACGGCGAGCATTTTATTTCGATCGCCCAATTTGGATATCAACAATACCAACAAGCCTTTTTCCCTTTATATCCAAAGCTCATCTCAATAGGCATGTCCTTCATGGACTTTAACGTTTTGTCAGGGGCAATCACAGGACTTGTAGTTTCTTCATTCTGTTTTCTGGCAGCATTAATCTTTCTCTACAAGCTTCTTAAATTGGATTATTCCAGAAATTTTTCACTTGGAGTCATACTGGTTCTTCTACTATATCCAGCCTCCTTCTACTTTAACGCGGTTTACACAGAAGCACTTTTCTTAATGCTAATTGTCGGATCGTTCTATTTTTTCAGAACGGGGAAATATTTCCTGGCCGGAGTGTTGGGTTTGTTTGCAGCCTACACAAGAGTCTTTGGGGTACTATTACTTATTAGTTTTTTAATAGACGCTTTTGTCTACAAAATTCCCTTCAAAAAAATTTATTGGATTGCACTAATTCCCTTGGGCCTCATAAGCTATATGATTTATCTTTATTATTCAGTCGGAGATCCTTTGGCGTTTTATAATTTACAGCTTATTGTTGGAGAACAGCACCAAAGAGGAATTGTCCTTTTCCCGCAAATTATCTACCGATATCTTAAAATCATTTTTACTACCGAATCCCTTTCTCCGATCCTTACAACTATTCTTTTCGAATTAGCAGCAGGAATAACATTCATGGCGTTGCCAATAATCGGGTTGTTCTATAAAGTCAGATTATCATATATTTTCTTTGCATTTGCCGGCTATGTTCTCCCAACCATTCAGGGCAGTTTTTCTTCCCTTCCCCGCTATGTTCTGATATTATTCCCTAGCTTTATTATTCTCACTTTGATGTTAAAAACACTTCCATTATCGCTAAAAATCTCAATAGCTCTAGTAAGCGTTACGTTATTAATTATTGAAACATCATTTTTCTTAAGAGGGTATTGGGTTTCCTAAAATGAAAATTGCTATAGTTTTGCCAGTATACAATGAAGAAAAAAAGATTGACGAAGTATTGTCTGCTTTTGAAAAAATAAAATTTCCAATATTTTTAGTTAATGATGGTTCAACAGATAACACCCTACAAATTATCAGAAAGCATATTCAAAATAAAAAGAACATCAGTTTAATATCACACCGTATAAATCTGGGAAAAGGATCCGCAATGAGAACTGGAGCTGAAGCGGCTTTCAAGAGCAGTTTCGAATCAGTGATTTTTATGGATTCAGATGGTCAGCATGACCCAAATGATTTAGCAAAATTTGTAGAGAAACTTACGACCGGGAGTTATGACATTGTCTTAGGTTCCCGCAATCTTGATCACGGCGTTCCTCTAATTAGATTTTTAGGAAATAAACTCGCTTCAGTTTTAATATCCATATTGTATGGCATATATGTATCCGATATACTCTCTGGATTCAGAGCAATTACCAAAGAGGGGTTTAATAAACTTAAACTTGAGTCAGCAGGTTACGGAGTCGAAACAGAGATAATAGTTAAGATTGCCAAATACAAACTTAGGAGTTGTGAAATTCCTGTTCGTACAATCTACCATGACAATAATAAGGGTGTGACTATTTTAGATTCAATCGGAATTCTGCTCGATGTCTTTCGCTGGAAAATATATTTATGATAATAGGTCTTCAATTACTCGCAATAGTCTTCGCGCTAATAATGATCTATTTCGCTTACCTTCATTTCATGAGGGGAGAACTAAGTAAAAGTGAAATTATTTCATGGTGGGGCATCTGGGTAGTCACTATAGTCATTACAATATTTCCTGATCTGCTAAGCGGTTTTGCTAAAACAATATCAATTAATAGGGTTTTTGATTTAATGGTGGTAGGTGGCTTCATTCTGGTCATTGTCTTATCATATAAAGCCTATATTGGAACCAAAAAATTAGAACATAAAATTAACGAATTCATCAGAAAAGAATCAATAAAGGACACTAGAAATGGTAGAAAAAGTTAATGCCAGGGGTCTGCCTCTAATCTCAATTATAATGCCCTGTTTTAATGGGGAATTACATATTCAACAAGCTATCGAATCAATAATTTCCCAGGATTATTCCAACATTGAATTATTTATAAAAGATGGCGGATCTACCGACAAAACTGTAAAAATTATAAAAGAATACGCTGAAAAATATCCCGACATTATAAAATGGGTTTCGCAAAAAGACGAAGGTCAGACAGATGCGATAAATTTTGGCTTAAAGAAAACAACAGGGGAGATAATAGCGTACCTTAACGCAGATGATATATACAATCCTGGAGCATTCAAATCCATCAACAACTATTTCCGGGACAATAGGAGCAAAATGTGGGTAATTGGTAAATGCGAAATAATAGATGGTAATGGAAAAGTTATTAGAGAATTAATTACCACATACAAAAATTTTTGGCTCAACAAGTACTCCTATCAAACCCTTCTAGTGCTAAATTATGTCTCTCAGATGAGCGTTTTTTGGCGCCGCGACGCAATGCAAAAAGTCGGTCTATTTGATCCAAAACAATACTACGTCATGGACTATGACTACTGGCTGCGTCTTGGTAAATATTACACCCCCGGATTAATTCCTCAAAATTTGGCTAGATTTAGAGTTGTAAATTCCTCAAAAAGCTCAACTGGATTTATTACTCAATTTAATGATGAATACAAAGTAGCCAAAAAATATACTAAAAACAAATTTCTTTTGAATTTACACCTCCTTCATATTAAGATGGTAACATCGGTATACCAACTAATGAAGTTTGTGGGTAATCTATGAAAGAATTTTGGGAAAACAAAAAAGTATTATTAACCGGAGGCTCAGGATTTCTGGGTAGTGTGATTGCGCGAAAACTCAAAAAATTAGGGGTTGAGCCAATTATCCCTAGATCGTCTAGCCAGGACTTAAGAAATCAGGAAGTCTCTAAAGAAGTTGTCAAAGGCGTTGATATCATTATCCATGCTGCTGGAAATGTTGGCGGAATTGGATACAATCGTGAACATCCCGGAACTCTTTTTTATGACAATTTAATGATGGGTGTCCAGTTGATGGAGGAAGCCAGAAAAGCCGGCGTCGAAAAATTCGTGGCAATAGGCACTATATGTGCTTACCCAAAATTTTCCCCAGTCCCTTTCAGAGAAGAAGACATTTGGAACGGCTATCCCGTTGAGACAAACGCCCCCTACGGACTCGCCAAAAAAATGCTCTTAGTTCAGTCGGAAGCCTATCGTAAGGAATTTGGGTTTAACTCGATCTTCATACTACCCGTGAATTTATACGGCCCGGGAGATAATTTTGACCCTGGATCAAGCCACGTCATCCCCGCCCTAATTAAAAAGTTTGTTGAAGCTGTTGATGGCAATCAGAACAGCGTCACGGTCTGGGGCTCTGGAAAAGCGACCAGGGAATTTCTATACGTTGATGATTGCGCAGAGGGAATTATAAAAGCGGCTGAAAGTTATAATAAATCTGAACCGGTTAACCTCGGTGCATCCTTTGAAATATCGATTAAAGATTTAGCAGATTTAATAGCGAGACTAATCGGTTTTGAAGGCAGCATTGTCTGGGACACTACTAAACCTGATGGCCAGCCTCGCAGAAAACTTGATACGACTAAAGCTGAAAAAGAATTCGGCTTTAGATCAAAGGTTTCTTTCGAAGAAGGCTTAAAAGAAACAATCGATTGGTACAAGAAGAATCATAACTAACTTGTATTAGAATTAAAGCAATGCAATTATCTTTAATACCCCGTCTCCTACTGCTATCCTACGCTTTCATATTTGTCTCGACTGAAATACTGTCAGTCTTAAATATTTTATCGAGAGGTCCAGTATTAATTTGTGATATAGCTTTTTTTTCTCTATTGGTTTATTTTCATCGTTCAGAAATTAAGACCTTGGTTTTCTCTATAAAATTAAAATCAAAACTTTTATATGCATTAGTATCGCTTCTGGCTCTTACTTTCATCCAAGGCCTTTTCAGCGCTCCCAGCACCACAGATAGTATGGTTTACCACATCCCGCGCATAATGTACTGGATGCAGTACAAAACCCTCTTCCAGGACGTAATCCGGGGGTCCCACGACTTCATGGCCCCTTTTGGCGAGTACTTGCTGCTACATCTTTATTTCATAACTAACTCCGACAGACTGTTGTTTATATCTCAATGGCTGGCGTATCTCTCTATAATAGCGCTTACAGTCTGCATAACTAAAAAATTTATAACCCAAAAGATTAGATCTGTCTATGTAGCCATTCTAGCCGCTTCACTCCCAATAGCAGTTCTGCAATCTTCAAGCACCCAGACAGACCTCGTAACCTGCCTTATGGTACTTCTCAGTTTGTACTATGCTTTTGAATTTAAGAAATCCCCGGGTTACAAACAAGCCCTTGCTCTGGGTGTATCCCTGGGCCTTGGAGCCTTAACAAAAGCCACCTTTGTTGTCTATGCAGTTATCCCACTGGGTATTATCGTCCTGGCTTTACTGGAACAAAGAAAACACCTTCTAAAGACAATCATCCCGCTTCTTTTAGCTGCAGTCTTAGCGCTGCTAATGCAGAGCAGATTCTTATCTCAAAACTTACAGCTTTACGGAAATTTCTCAGGCCAGCCAATACTGGAAGAGGGAAGTGGCTACACCAATGAATTAGTCTCTCTTCCTGTCCTCGTGTCTAATTTAATCAGAAACTCATTCTTAAATCTTCCAGTCCCTATTCTTAATCATCAGGTTGGACAGTTCATCTCTCAATTTCACAATCTAATTGGAATTGATATAAACAATCCGCAGACAACTTACAGCGGCACTTTCTTTGAAGTAAAGTCAATAATTTTCCCTCAGGAAGATATTGTTGCCAGTCCAATCCATTTCCTGCTAATTGTAGCAACTGGAATCTATCTACTTATAAATAGGCGCTATCTAAAACATACTCATAAAAATCTATTATCTATATTCGGACTTTCATTATTATCTTTTTTTATCTTTTCACTGCTCTTAAAATGGCAGCCTTTTCACCCCCGTCTCCTTATTCCTTTCCTGTTGTTAGGTTCTGTTAGTTCCCTCATACTTCTTAGTCAATCTATAAAATTTAAAAAACTGCAAAAAAGTATTCTAATATTCTCTATGATTTTAGCGATCGGCCTGAGTATCCTAAATGTTTCAAAGCCGTATATCTCCTACATTCACTTCTACAATTACATAAATCAGTTTTCCCAAACCAATGCCTCAATTCCTGAAGCTTTTTATTTAAAAGATAGAAAGTCTCAATACTTTCATTCCCGTTACTACTGGCAGCAGCCCTATGCAGATATAGTAAATAATCCACTTATAAAGAATAATTCTCAGATCTCTTTTAATCTCATGGATGAATATGAATATCCTTTTTGGATTCTATTAAAAAGAAAGGGCTATAATTTAAAAATTATTCCGTATCCTCGAATAAATAACAACA
>CAYNRM010000086.1:0-5420 GCA_964399555.1 uncultured Gammaproteobacteria bacterium
GTGGGTTTGGTATTTTACTAACATTGAGAGAGCATTCTACCAAATTGAAGAAAGTACTACTAATTTCTTTGAGATTTAACGGAAATTCTGGCTGCATCAAATCTCTTTAAAGCTTCGGCTTCATCTTTTAAATCTCCAAGGGGAACTGGTTCATTATGAATCCAGGAGAAAGTAGGAGGGAATTTTCGACTTGAGATTTTCATACCCATAGCCCGTTCTAAGGCTTTTCCCAGCCTGACTGTAAATTTTCCTAAATTATCCTGAGCTTCTCTGGCTTCAGGAGTGTCGTATGTACGATCTAAAACTCTCCATCTTTTAAGAAGATCCATATTGATATCAACATAGTCCTCAGCAGTGTAGATGCCTAGTTCTTGTGTAACCATAGAATAATCTTGGAATAGTCGAGTTTGGGTTATATCCTCAACGTTTGGCACTTTTCTATCTGTCATTAAAGCTCCGGGCATAAGAACTCCACCTTTGTCCAAGCTAACCATTCGGTCCATAGCCACAACAGATCCATTAGGGTCGGTATCGAAAACTTCTCCCATGAGCCATTGATAGAATTCCCCATGACGGGCTTCATCTCCTTTAGTTCTCCAGCTTAATCGGTGTAAGAATTCATCTCCTTGGGATAAAGCTAGTTTAGCGGTATTACCGTGTGATCTTTCTGTAGCAGGTTCTTGATTAGATGTGAAGATTAAAGCGTTGTAAACGCTAGTACCAATCCGTGATCCAAAACCATTTTGAATAAAGTAATGAACTGTCCTATCATAGGCTTTCATATCGATTCTTCCAGAAAGCATCATCCATCTATCAAAGACTATTTTATGCCTATTTTCTTCAGCATCCCAGCCCGCACCCCATCGTCCAAAGCCGTTAAAGCCTCTGCCTTCAGTATCTGAAAAAATCGGGACGCGTTCTAGGGCGCGAGCATAGAGGGGGGCACCCTCCTCGGTTATTCCATTACCGGCAGTTGCAACAATTACTCCTTTTGATAATCCAGCCGCCATTTTACGCAATTTAACAGTTTGTTCCATCCAGTCCGGTTCCTCAAAGTTTGGTAATAAGTCGCTTGGTTGCCAGGCCCGGTCAGGATTAAGCAGCATTTTGTCTACCTTGACTGCAACCTTGGGTTCAAGACTGAAAACGATCTCATCTTCGCGGGCAATGCGTGCTAGGTCTGGGTGAAGACGTTTAAGAAATAAGTGAGGTGTTTTTCCTGCTTCGATACTCATTTTAGATTAACTGAGATCTTAGCACTTAAGGGGAGAGTTGAAAATATTAAATAACAACTTTTTTGACTTCGCGCATTTCTTTTTCGAATTTTGTGAAGCCGGTTTTTTCGAAGAGGTAGAAGGTGAGTTGGATTACCGGAGAGAGGAAGAGGGTGAGTAGCCAGAGGATCAGGCTGGCGAGGCTATAGAACATGAAGGCGAGGAGGAAGGGGATGGCGAAGAGGTAGGGTTTTAGAGTTTGATCGATCATTGAGTTGATTTGAGTTTTTAATACATTCTTTAAATTGCCGGAGGGTAAGGGGGTTTGAGTTATTATTGGTTGATTGGGGGTGGTTGTCTTCGAGTTTGAAGGAATTAAGGCGTCAAGATCTTCAGGGTTAAGACCATATTGCTGTAGTACTGTGGGGTTTTGTTTTAGTAACTCGATTTGCTCGGCTGTCAGAGCTTGGGCGAGTTGGTATTTTTCACCTTTAAAATTCATGCTTTGGGAGGAAAGAGAGAGATCTACAGCCCAGTCAATTAAAGAATCGGGGATTTTAAAACCCTCGGTTTGGATTCTGGCGTTGGCGTTTAAGAAATATCCGAAAGTTAGAGTAAGAAGTAGGAAGACGTTTAGTAATTTAATGGGTCCTTTTAGTAAAGCTGTTGGTTGGAAATCAGTGTAACTTCTTAAGATGGTTTGAAGATTAAAGTAAATAATGGTTAGGCTGGTGAACATACCGATTGCTATAACTATACTAAGATTCAGGCTTAGAAAAGCGAAAGGAGTCAGGGCGGCTATAAGTGAGATAGTAATTGCATATTTAACGTCTTGGGTGAAAGTTACGAAGAGGCAGTAAGTTAAAGAAGCAAAAACTAAAGGCAAACCTAATAGTGCGAACTCGTAGAGTCCACCATAAGTTCCGAAGAAAGCGTTTAAATAGGCGTCGAGGATTAGTTTATAAAAATAAATTGAAGAGGTAATCAAAACTAAAAATATCGGAGCGAAGATTAGTTTTTTTACCGGAGACATCAATTTATATTAGCATGTATGATATTATTCAAGCTATGAAAACATTAGTCACGCATATAAATCCGCATCTTGATGATATTTCTGCAATCTGGGTTTTTATGAAATTTCATCCTGATTTCTCTGGAGCAAAGATTGAATTTATTAATGCTTCGAGGGACGCGGCTTTAAAAGAAGAGTCGGAGGAGAAAATATTTTTTGGGACTGGTGGAGGGAAATATGATGAGCATAAAGGGGATTTGGAGGATTGCGCGGCAAGTTTAGTTTGGAAAGATATTAAAGCTTCCGGGACGGGGGATTTTACTGAAATAGAGATAAAAGCGATGGATGATTTGATTGAATGGAATAGGTTGATTGATTTAGGTAAGGGGACTAACTATGATTTTGGGCCTTATTCAGTTCAGGCTTTAATAAGAAGCAAGGACTCGACGCAGGAAGCCTCTTTAAAATCCTATCAGTTGGGTGAGGAAATTTTGGACAGGATTTTTGAGCTTTTGAAAAGGATTAAGCAATCAGAAAAAGATTGGGATTCCCGCATCGAATTTGAGAGTCAATTTGGGAAGTCGGCGGCAGTGGCTTCTGGAACTGTTGATAGATCTTTTACTAGGGATAAGGGCTTTGATTTAATATTAATGTACGACCCTCAATTTAAATCAGCGCAGTTCTTTACTCCTTCTTTTGAGATAGATCTTGAACCGATTTATAAAAAGTTAATTGAAAAAGAGCCTAATTCAGGATGGTTTTTGCATCAGTCGCATCATATGGTGATTTGTGGATCATCGTCGGCGCCGGACCATAAAACCGCATTAACTTTTGAAGAGCTAGTTGAAGTGGCTAAGAACCTATAAATTTCCCCATTGACAATCGTCTCATAAAGGCGCAGTAATATAGTTATCTTATGGCAGATAGAGCTGGTGAGCTCCCACAAAAATTATTTTCTGCTTACTTAGGAAAAAATCCTGATATTCCTACGAGACTTTTATATAACAACGTGCAGACTAAAGAGCTTCAGAGATCTCTAGGGAGAGTTGATGCTGATCCTACAGTTAAGCTGTATAATGGTATAGAAATTGGTAGTTCCTCAGCAGATACAACAGGAAGAAAGCTCGTAATAATAAGTAATCCTAAACTAAGGACTCATGAGCTTTTGGTAGTGGCTCCCCGTCAGAATAATTTACCTCCTGAAATAGCGGAGCATCCACAAGCCCTTAAAGACATAACCGAACCATACGGACCTAAAGCAGGTCCATATAATCCGCACATGATGAGATTAATAATGATTAGTATGGGAAACTTGGTCGAGGGTAACTATAAAGGGATTGCAGAATCTACCCAAGCAGGTGAGAAGTTACCTCAGTTAGGCTTATGGCCTAAAGGTGGCATAGTAAGTGGGGCATTAAGTGCTCTGCGATTGGCAGCAGTATACGAAATAAAGCCTGAAGAGCCGAGTAAATATATTGTTACTGTTGAAAAGCCTGGTCAAGAAACTGTTTCAGAAACGTGGGTAGAATTGGATAAAAAATTTAGTTACGGCTCCGACTCTTTCATGGTACTTGGTAGAGCGGCAAATGTTGGAAGAGTGCCCACAAAGTATTAATATTATCTATTTGTGAAAGTTAAAAAATTTCCTCAATCGCATTTGGTTCTCATTAAAAACGGTAAGACTTTGATTATTGATCCTGGATATATAACTTTTGAGAAAGGATTTAAGGTTGAGGATTTTCAGAATGGTGATGTTTATTTGATCTCACATCAACATGCTGATCATTTGGGGCCGGAAACAATTAAGGAGGTCGTTGGGAGAAAGCCAATTTTTGGGAATATTGATGTGGTTTCTAAATTAAAAGAAGCTGGGGTGGATCAGGCGCAGGAGATTAAAGACAGGGAAGAGATAGAGATTGAAGGATTTAAAATTAAGGCTGTGGATTTACCACATTTTAAAAAAGAGGGATCAGAGATGCCACCAAACACCGGGTTCCTAATTGACGGGGTATTTTTTCATCCGGGTGACGGAGACAAGGCTCCTGATATAAATTCGCATAATGCGGCAGTGCCGATAGGTGGTGCGACAATTATTTATGATACGGCGATGGAATTTATTAAGGGGATTGGGGCTAAGGTGGTTATTCCGATTCATTATGATTGGTATAAAGCGGATGGTGAGGAATTTAAAAAGCATGCATCGAGTTTAGGGATAGATATCAGACCGCTAGAGTTTGGTGAAGAAACCGAAATTTAAAGACCTTCTTTCGCAGAATAACTCTACTTTTTGTTACAATTACCAGATGCGGGTAGCTCTAGTTCACGATTATTTGAGAGAGTATGGGGGAGCGGAGAGGGTTTTGGAGGCTTTGCACGAGATTTGGCCCGAGGCTCCGGTTTATACAGCTTTTTATAATCCAGCCGGTTTAGGAATTCATGCTGATAAATTTAAGAATTGGAATATCAAGACTTCTTTTTTACAGAATTTACCTTTTGCGAATAAATTACTTTCTCCTTTAAGAATAATTGCTCCCAAGATTTTTGAAAGTTTTGATTTTTCGGATTATGATTTAGTTATTTCTTCCTGTAATACTTATTTTTCTAAAGCGGTAATAACAAAAGGCAGGACGAAGAATTTGAGTTATATTCATACCCCACCGAGATATTTATATGGATATACAACCTCATTTAATTATAAGAAACATTGGTGGACCAAAATTCTGGCTGAGACAATGAATCATTTTTTAAGAGTTGTGGATTTTGAAACTTCACAAAGACCGGAGGTATTAATTGCTAATTCTTACAATGTTTCTGCGCGGATTAAGAAGTTCTATAGAAGGGATGCGGAAGTGATTTATCCGCCGGTTGATGTTGAGGAATTGTTGAGAGTTGGAAAACTTAAAGGTAAATATTTTTTGACTTTAAACAGATTGTCCCGGGGGAAAGGGACTGAGGTTGCTGTTGAGGCATGTAGTCGTTTGGAGTTGCCTTTGAAGGTTGCCAGCACTGGGGGAGAGTTAAATAATTTAAAGAGAATTGCAGGAAAATCTATTGAATTTGTGGGGGAAGTTACTGAGGAGGAAAAGGCTAGATTGTTTTCTGAGGCAATAGCTTTAATTGCCTGTAGTGAGGATGAGGATTTTGGGATTACGGTTGTAGAGGCGCAAGCGGCGGGAGTGCCGGTGATTGCAGCG
>CAYNRM010000087.1:0-5362 GCA_964399555.1 uncultured Gammaproteobacteria bacterium
ATGGGAAAATATCTCCTCAGGTCTTTTTAACTGCTCCATAATGAGAATTGCTGATCACTATTGTAGAGATATGGCTTAGGAATCCTCCTTATGTTATTATTACCTCTCTTATGCAAGCACTTGCTTTTTTACGCGAGGTTAAGGTAGAATTAGAAAAGGTTGTTTGGCCAACTAGGGCTCAAACACTGAGGCTTACCTTTATTGTAATCTTTATTACTGTAATGGTAGCCTTTTTTGTTGGCATAGTTGACTTCGGTTTAGTCAATTTAAGCCAATACTTAATTCAGTAACCAACAATGTCATCCCACACTTGATGCGGGATCCAGGAAATCCGTATGGATCCCTGGTTTGTCGCCAAGGATGACAGAAAAAATAAAATGGACGATAAAAACACAAATCCCACAGAAGAACTAACAATAGAAGACGTTGCTGCTGCGCAAAATCCAGCTGAGGCTGCTTTGTCCCCTGAAACTCCTGAAGAAGAAAACGTGAATCCCTTTGCTGCTTTAAAGGAATCTGATTCCGACGGTGGAGAAAAAACAATCGAAGAACCTGAATTAGAAGTACCAGAAATAGCAGCCGACTCCTCAGAAGCAGAAGAATCAGCCTCATCCCCTGAAGAGGAATCAAAAGAAGAAACCAAATCTACTGAAGATTCTGAAGCAGTTGAAGAACCTTCCGAAGAAAAAGAAGAAGAAAAACCAGTCATTCCAGCTAACCCCAATGCTAGATGGTACGTTGTTCACACTTTCGCCGGCCACGAAAACAAAGTCGCAACTGCACTAAGACAAAGAATCGAGGCTGAAAGATTAGAAAACCTAATCTACGACATTTTAGTCCCAACCCAGGATAAAATTGAAATCAAAGGCGGCAAAAAAGAAACTGTTAAAGAAAAGATCTTCCCAGGTTACATCCTAATTAAAATGGAGTTATCAGATCTTTCTTGGCTCGCTGTTAGAACAACCCAAGGCGTAACAAGCTTCATCGGAGCCGGTAATAAACCAACTCCAATTTCAGAAGCTGAAGTCGCTACGATTGTTAAATTCACAACCCAAGGCGCATCCCCAACATTCAAAGATGTCTTTATGGTTGACGACACAGTTAAAATCGTCGACGGTCCATTTGCTGAATTCATCGGTAAAGTCGACTCAGTCGACAAAGAAAAAGGCCGCGTCCGCGTGTTGGTTTCCATCTTCGGAAGAGAAACCCCAGTTGAATTGGACTTTTTACAGGTTCAGAAGTTATAATTCTAGATTCTAAACTAAATATATGGCTAAAAAAATTAAAACTTACATTAAATTAACAATCCCAGCCGGCGCCGCTACCGCTGCTCCTCCAGTTGGTCCGGCTTTAGGTCAACACGGCCTCCCTATTATGGATTTCGTTAAAGCTTTTAACGAAAAAACTAAAGAAAAATCTGGTAACCTTTTGCCTGTCGTCATCACAGTTTTCGAAGACCGAACCTTCACTTTCATCACCAAACAACCTCCAATCGCTGAAATGATCAAAAAAGCTCTCAAGGTCGAAAAAGGCTCAGGTAAACCAGGCCACGAAACCGCTGGTACATTAAATAAAACTCAAGTAGAGGAAATTGCTAAAAATAAGCTCGAAGATTTAAACACCAACAAAGTCGAATCAGCTATGAGTATCGTCGAAGGCGTCGCCCGCTCTATGGGTGTTAAAGTAGCGTAATCGCAAAGCAATTACGCCATCCTGAGGAGCCATAGAGGCGACGAAGGATCTATTTCTCCCCGACCTAACAGTTGACTTCTAACTTAATTTAAGACCACAATAGTTTAATATGCCCGCCACAGGCCAAAAAGGCTTTGCCCATCTTTTAGTATTAATCCTAATTCTTGCTGGAGTTGGTATTGGTGTCTACTTAGTCCAAAATCCCCAAATTTTCCAACCCAAAGCAAACACCACTGATATCGCTTTCGAATCCCACTACAACCCCTTCGGCGATCCCTGGATAACCTCCAAAGGCCCAAATCCTGATATTCCTGTCAGTTACACCACCGGTTGCTACCGCCGCGGACCCAAATCCAACACCAGCCCAGAAGTATCCGATGCAGAAATTAATTTCCTGGCCAAAACCAACACTGGAATAGTCTTCGAAGAATGCGCTTCTCTCCAGGGACCGACTTCCAGAATGAATAGACAAAGATTAATAAATATCGGCACCAAAATAAAACAAAAAAATCCTAATGCTAAATACCTAGGCTACCATGTTTTCTGGATTGTAGATTTTAATATGGCACTTTTAACTGATATTTATACCAAAGCTGAAACCGACGGAATGTGCGGCGCAGCTAAATGCGAATCATTCTTCATCCACAAAAAAAACATGCCGGCCACTAAAGCCAACAGGCTCGGCCACTACCTTGATATCACCAATCCCTACTATCGCCAATACACAGCTCCTGTAATCGCCCGAACTCTTACGGAAATGAATATGGATGGCTTCTTAGCCGACGGAGTAGGTCCAACAATCCCCGGTCTAAGCTCTGCTGATGTTCCTGATGATATCTTAAACAACTGGGGTGCAGCATGGGGCGAGTTATTTAGAGATGTTAAAGCTGCCATCGGTCCTAATAAAATTCTGATCGCCAATTCCGGCGGCATCGGCGAGGCCTTCAGTCGTCCACTGGTGACAAGCGGTGCTGATGGAATAATGTGGGAAGACCCACTTGGTCCGACTGCCTTAAACATGAGTGGCTCAGGCAGGCTCTCAGCCCTTAATTCCATGATAAACATGACCTCAGGGCTCAACAAATATCTTATGATTGTAGTAAATACTAACGTTAACTGCCCGCTCCCCGGCGGCACACCTTTAGACCGTTGTTTCAATAACACCAATATACAAACTGAAAACGCCTATCAAAAATATTACACATCAGCCCTCTTAAATCTTTTCAAGAATAAAACTATGTTAATTTATTACCAACCCTTAACTACCAGTCCTCAATTTGATTCTGAAACTTTTTATAAGGACTGGAATTTAAGAATTGGCGCACCAACTACAGGCAGCCAGGAAGTCGGAGACAGTATCTACCTAAGAAGATTCCAAAAAGCCGATGTCTATTGGAACAACTCAGGAGGTAGCTTCACGGTCTCAAGCTCACCTAACTTATTCTCAACCGACGGTCGCGCAGCAAATGGCCAATCCCTCCCTGCCAAATCAGGCGCCACATTCGTCAACCAAGCTACTCTAAATGAATGGAACCAACCCCCACCCTCACCCTCCATATCTCCATCTCCCAGCCCCAGCCCTAGTCCTTCACCATCAGCGTCGCCATCTCCCAGCCCTTCTCCCCAAATCTCCATGACTGCTTTCGCTGAATGCTACGGTCAATACCCTGCTATAAACATCAATTTCGGTGACATTGGCAAAGAATATACTGTCGAAATCTCACCTGCTGTTGTTGGAGTTGGCAGAAATAACGGTGCTATACCAGGCCGGTTAACACTTCGTCCTCTACGTATTTATGATGCCGGAGCAGGTGGAATTAGAGCATTAAGTCTAAACACTACATACAGTCTTTACATCCTCGCAACTACCGGAGAAAGATCAAATACCATAACAGTCACCACCCCAACCTCCTGCGCTGTCAGCAGCCCCAGCCCAAGTCCAAGTCCAAGCCCTTCACCCAGCCCTCTAACCACCAAACCGAATATCATCACCACTCAAAGTAGCAGTTACTGCATTGGCAATGCCCCCAGGAATCATCTCCAGTGGAACTCCGTTCCCGGAGCTGCAATATATAAAATCTTTAGAGGTACAATCGCACCAGGTAGCGGCATAAAAATCGGCGAAACATCAGGTATCGCCGTCAACGACGACAATGTCACACCAGGCGTTGAATACACTTACGGCATCGAAGCAAATAGCAGCACCGGCTCAGAAATAAGCAGCGACCCCTATAACATTACAACCCTGACCTGCCCTCTTCCTTCAGCCAGCCCTTCACCCTCTCCTACTGCAAGTAAGTTGGGTGATGCTAATGGCGATAATAAAGTAGATATTTTTGACTTCAATTTAGTACTAACAAATTACGGAAAGACAGGAACCAATATACAGGGTGATTTAGATGGCAATGGTGCTGTCGATATTTTTGATTACAATATCCTTTTAACTAACTTCGGTAAATAAGCTTTAATTTGGCTTTGGGTTATGTAATGATAACTTGTGAACCAAAAAGGTTTTTTTCAATATCTGGTTATTCTGATCCTGCTTATAGGTATCGGTGTTGCCGTCTACCTAACTCAATTTGCCAAGGTTTTTAATCCAAGAGCTTCCGAAGCTATCTCCTTAGGGTTATACGACTCAACTCCTGTTTGTGAGCTAGGCCAGCCAAACTGTAAACCTTTATCCGTTTTCTCCAAAAATCATATCCAAACTTTAGCTTTTTTAGGCTTTAATCATCCTCTTGGCACAGTTTTAACTGACCCTTTGGGGACCAGTATTACATCTGACGGGTTAACAAATAGCAAAAAAGATTATTTATCAAAACAACTGGATTACCTTTGGTTTGACGGCGGAAGTTTTGTTAGTAGTCAGCAAGGCCAAAACCCCGATTATTCTCTCTTAAAAAATAATATCCAGGATTTAAAAACCCGCGCCCAAAACAATAATAACTCCCGCTTCAAAATAGGCATCCATGCTGGAGCAATTGCCAGTTTAAATCCACAGTTTATTATTTGGCCATATCTTACAGAAACAAACTTTTTGCATAATTCCCAAAGCAGCAGACTTTCCTATCCGGGCCAGGAAACATTTAAGTTTTTATATCTTCAAAATGAAGACACCAGAAGGAGACTTGCTCAGGGGTTTAAAGAGATTCTAACTCAAACTCCAATTGACGGGCTATTATTTGATTCATTTGCCTCTCCGCATACAACTTTATCTCAGGTTCTAGGTTCAGCAACCTGCCAGGAACCATTCAACTGCAAAGACCCTGAATTATGGTTTCCGTATCTTCGCCAGACCACTGCTGAAATTAAAAATGTCCTACCGAGCTCAGCCTCAAAAGATATTATCTATAATGGTATTTTTTATTCAAGCCAAGCTAATCAAACGTGGGACGGCAATATGAATCAGGGTTTTTTAAGCCATACTGGTGGAGCGCTTATTGAACATGTCCATTCAATTTTAATTAATGATACGGAATTTAAAGCTTATCTTGAGGTTATGAAAAATGCCTTGAGCCAAAATAAAAAGGTCTTCTTTCTTGTCCAGCCCCAGCTTTTCTATCAAACCCACGCCACTGATAATGTTTCTCAAAGAAATCAAACTGATATGACAAACTGGAGAAGCTTTTTAACTGATAACGGCATTTCGATTGATTTAAATTTACAAAGG
>CAYNRM010000088.1:0-5350 GCA_964399555.1 uncultured Gammaproteobacteria bacterium
GACTTAATGAGGATATCATTAGGTATTTACTTATAAGGACTAAAATTATTAAGAAAATCAAGGCGAAAAAGAGTTTTAAAACTGAAGAACCAAAAAAATCTGAAGAAGTTGCTGCGGTGGCTCCTGTTAAGGAGACTGTTGAATTAAAGGCTGAAGCTAAGGAGCAAGAGAAGACTTCCACTAAAAGAAAAGTTGTAATAGTTAAGAAAAAGAAAGTGTAAGTTAGTAGAAAAGGGGACATAAAAGTCCAAATTTAATGGCAAGTAGATCCTGGAATAGAGTAGAGTTAATAGGTAACATGACCCGTGATCCGGAGATGCGTTATACCCCAAGTGGAGCTGCAGTAGTTACTTTCACCCTCGCCACCAACCGTACATTTGTTTCAGACGGGGAGAAAAAAGAAGAAGCAGATTTTCACAGAGCTGTTGCCTGGAATAAATTAGCTGAACTTTGTAACCAACTCCTTAAAAAAGGTAATCGAGTTTTTATCTCAGGAAGATTACAAAATCGTTCCTGGGAAGATGCCCAAACAAAACAAACTCGTTACATTACTGAGATAGTAGTAGAAGATATGATTCTTTTAACTGGTAAAAGTGGGGAGTTTGGAGAGTTTTCAGGAGGCTCATCAGAAGCCGGGTCGTCAGTTCCTACCAGAACTGCAGATGAAATGCCTATTGTAAGTGACAAGAAACAAGAGACTCGTGACAAAGTAGAGATAAAAGAAAAATCTGAAAAAGCCCCTCAGCCTGAGAAGGAAGTGGTCGAAGATTTGGACGATTTACCTTTTTAAGTCAGGTTATTGGTTCTTCGTGAGCAAACGGTTGTTTTTTTACTCAAGAATAAGTATAATTCCAAAGTTATGCCAATAAAGAAACGTGCAGTTGATCCAGCGAGAAAAGATATACCAGCTAAAAAGAAAAGCTGTTTTTATTGTGACAATGGAAAATCTCCGAGCTTTTTTGACTCGACTAATTTGCGCAGATATATGTCTGACAGATCAAGAATAAATTCCAAACAAAGAAGCGGAAATTGTGCCAGACACCAAAGACTTTTGACCGAGCAAATTAAATATGCCAGACATCTGGCCCTCCTTCCTTTCATCACTAAAGTAGTTTAATTCAGCTATCAGCTATCAATGGTATACTAATTTTATGCCCCATTTGAGTGGTGTTTTTGACGAGTTTCCTGATTTGGATAAAGTTAACCCTGACCAACTTATGGCTTGGGTTGTGCAAAAGCCGGACAGGCATTTTTTGATTAACTTTTTAGGTAACAGAATTCTTTATCCTCAAGTCGTACCATTAACCCAGAAGGAGTTAGAATTGGATCTAGCAATTTTAAGAGCGGCAATAAAATTAAAACCCGGACTAGTTTTTCAACCACAGACTAATAAAATTATAATCCCGAAAATGTTTGCAGAGCGTTTTCCTCCGATTGGAAATGTAGTGAGGGCTATTATTGAGGGGATTAACCCTAAGGGAGTGCATTTAATATACATAAAGGATAAAACTCAGGTGAAGATGGTGGGTTCAGTAATCAGTCCACTAAATCCTCAGAAGTTAAGTTTAGACGAGAAAACTGTTATGTTTACCACGGGAGATATAAAAAAACCCCTGCCGCTTAATATGATTTCTTTAGTCCAGCTATCCGTTGCGGATACCCAGATTACTCTTGGATCTGAAGAATATAAAGTTATCGGTGGGGAATTGGGTCTTATTGTGGATTTGCGATTAGGAGGATTTGGATGAGTTCGCCGACTCTTTATGCTAATCAAAGAATTAGAATTAAGCCTAATATTTGTACTTTAATAAAAAGAAAGTTACGGGGTCCGGGAAGGATACTCGCTCAAAAAAACACCGAGATTTCACCCCACGATGTGTTGGGTAATTTTAAACTTACTCTGGGATTTACAAAGGTAAACCTGGCTCGTGAGCTTAATGTTCTACCGATCGATGTTCCTAAGTTTTTACAAAAAGCGGTTGGTCAAACCATCTATAAAGGAGAGTTGGTTGCTTCGAAAAAAGGATTGTTTAATAAATCTCAGATTATTGCCCCGACAGATGGGATTTTTCAACAGCTTGATGAGAAAACGGGTGAAGCGACCTTTAAATTATTACCAAGGGAGGTCTCGTTAACTTCCGGAGTATTTGGGGTGGTAGAAGATGTTGACCATGAAAAGGGGGAAGTAACTATCAAGACTATGATGACTGAAGTTTTTGGAATTTATGGAACTGGGTATGAGAAAGAGGGATTTATTCATGTTATTGCCGGGCCAGCTGATTTAGTTAGTAAAGATAATATAACTGAGCAATATAGAGGACAGATTTTAGTTGCTGGATCGTTAATACTTGAAGCGACGATAAAAAAAGCTATGAGTTCGGCAATTTCCGGTATTGTTTGTGGAGGATTGAACATGAATGATTATCTCGCCATGGCGGGGACTTTGAATCCCTCAAAAAAGCCACTATCTGATATAGGGATTTCTATAATTGGAACTGAAGGTTTCGGAGTCATTCCGATGGGTGATGATATTTATGAATTACTTAAAAGATATGAAGGGAAATTTGCTATTATTAATGGCAACATGGGTCGGGTGATGTTGCCATCAGATGATCCGAATAGTATACTGGTTTGCAGGAAAGTTGGACTACCTCCATACAATGATATCTTTGAAAAACCTGCTTTGACGATCTCAGAAGTGAAGACCGGATCAAAAGTCAGACTGATTACAGCTCCTTTTATGGGCAGTCAGGGGATAATTTCAGAAATTGATGGTAATCCGACAAGGCTGGAGTCAGGAATTTCTACTTATTTAATTACGGTAACGACAAAGAATAAGAAAATCCGAACGCCTTATACTAATGTGGAGGTAGTTATTTAGTTTGAATTTATGAAAATGGATTTTTTAAAGCGAATTAACGGTATCACAATTATTATTGCTCTTTTAACATTCGTTTTAGGATGGCAATTAGGTAATCGTGATTTTAAGCTGAAAGTTTCTGATTTAAGGCCAGAGGTGAGTTTTAGTAATAACACAGCTCCGGATAAGCAAAGCGTAGACTTTAAATTATTCTGGCAGGTTTGGGATCTGGCATCTTCTGAGTATGTTGATAAAAACGCAGTTGATCCTCAAAAGATGTTTTATGGTGCAATTCAGGGAATGGTGGCAGCATTGGGGGACCCGTATACTGTTTTCCTCCCCCCACAAGAACAAAAATCCACTCAGGAAGAAATAGGGGGCAGTTTTGAGGGAGTTGGTATACAGCTTGGATATGATAAAGAGAAGAGACTGGCTGTTATAGCGCCTGTTAAAGATACTCCGGCTGATAAAGCGGGAATTTTAGCTGGGGATTTGATTGTTAAAATAGCAGATAAAGATGCAGGCGGTTTATCTTTACCTGAGGCTGTTAATTTGATTCGAGGAGAGAAGGGCACCATTATTAAGCTGGAGATTTATCATGCAGGGGATGCTAAAACGAAGACTGTCGAATTAAAACGGGATACGATCGTAGTTAAAAGTGTGGAATTCGAGCAGAAAACGACTCCGGCTGGTAAAAAGGTTGCATTAATCAAATTGAGCCGATTTGGAGAGAGGACTTTTGAAGAATGGACTAAGTCAGTATCTGATACGTTAGCTTCGGCACCTCAAGCGGTTATTTTGGACATGAGGAATAACCCCGGGGGATTATTAGACGGAGCTGTATTTATTGGATCGGAATTTATAAAAACAGGAGATATAGTTTTACAGGAGAATTCTAAGGGAGTTAGAATTCCTTACAAGGTTAACAGAGAAGGTAAACTTTTGGATATTCCGGTTTTAGTTCTTATTAATAAAGGCTCAGCTTCGGCTTCGGAAATTGTGGCGGGCGCGATTCAAGACACAAAAAGGGGTAAGTTGGTTGGAGAGACATCATTTGGAAAAGGAACTATCCAAGAGTCACAGGATTTGCCTGAGAAAACCGGAATACATATTACAACTGCGAAATGGTTAACCCCAATGGGGCGTTGGATTCATCAAAAAGGTTTGGAACCTGATATAAAAGTTGAATTAACTGAAGAGCAAATTAAAGAACAGGTTGCAGATGAGAATAAAGACTTTCAGTTAGAGAAAGCTTTGGAAGAAGTCGATAAGCTTTAGGTGGCGGATGGCGGTCGTGATTTTCAGCTAATCTTCAGCATTAACTTGTATTTTCTTATGGTAGAATAATTAATTATGAATGAAGATTACAAGAAAATTTTGGTTGGTGTCCTGATAGTTGGGTTACTGGGTTTTGGTTTTACCAGGCTGGTGCAAACAGGAAAAGTTAAGTTAAACTTTACTCCTTTTCCAAAAGTTCAAACAACGACTACTCAGGAAACAAGAACGTTAGTTAAAGAAGAGAATGCTGTTATCCAAACTATTGAAGAAACCTCGCCTTCGGTTGTGGCTATTGGAGTTTCGCAAAGAATTATCAACCCTTTTGACCCCGACTCATTACCCCGAAATCGTCAGACGACAATAGGAACAGGTTTTATAGCTTCGGATAATGGGGTTATTGTGACAAATAAGCATGTTGTATCTGATACCAGTGTGACTTATTCGGTCATTACAAAAGATGGAAATAAGTTGGAGGTTGAAAGTATTTATAGAGACCCAACCTTAGATTTGGCTTTGATTAAAACTAAACAAGAGGGTTTGAAAGCTTTAAAAATTGGTGATTCCTCAAAATTAAGAGTTGGACAGACTGCGATTGCTATCGGTAACGCATTGGGAAGATTTTCTAATACAGTCACTACCGGTGTTGTTTCTGGCTTAGGAAGAACGATAGGTGCTGGAGACCCGTACTCCGGACAAACTGAGCTGCTTGATGATTTAATTCAGACTGATGCTGCCATTAATCCGGGAAATTCGGGAGGTCCATTATTAAATTCCGCTGGTGAAGTTATTGGAGTGAATGTAGCAGTTTCTGAGGCGGCGCAGAATATTGGATTCGCGGTACCGATAAATTCTGTTAAGCCGGCGATTGACGAGTTTGTGAGTACCGGAAAAATTTCACGGGCTTTTCTAGGGGTGAACTACAGACTCATTACGCGAGATTTGGCACTGCTTAATGAGGTGCCACAGGGGGCATATATTCAGCAAGTTGTGCCTCAAAGTCCGGCAGAGAAAGCCGATATTCAAGCTGGAGATATAATAACTAAGATTGATGGAAAAGCGGTTGACGATCAGAATTTTATTTCGGAATTGATAAGAAGCAAAAAGACCGGGGATAAATTGAGTATTGAGATTTGGAGGGAAAATCAAGGGGGGCAGGGAGAAACTAGAACTGTGGAAGCGACGTTAGAAGAAGTTAAAAAGGAGTAATACGAC
>CAYNRM010000089.1:0-5303 GCA_964399555.1 uncultured Gammaproteobacteria bacterium
CAGAGGCCGAAGAATTCTAGGGAATGAGACTTTACTTTAAAGCCGGTTTCTTTTTCGATTTTCTTTTCTTCATCATGGAGGTCTACCTCTAAATCTACGTCTTCGACTTTGCGGCAATTCAGACAGACTAAGTGATGGTGATGGTGGCCTGTTTCAAGTTCATAGCGTTTTTTTCCTTCGCCGAATTCGATTTCTTTTATTATATTTTTCTCAAGTAAGAAATCTAATTCTCTATAAATTGTGGTTTTGTTAACAGGGATTTTTAGAATTTTGAAAGATTCTATTAAGTCACCCGCTGAAATCGGGGAAGAGCTGTTGATAAATATTTCAACAATTTGTTCACGTACCGGAGTAATTCGATATCCCGCTGATTTAAGCTTGGAGATTATTTCGTCAGGATTATTTATCATCAGCTAATTCTAATGAGGACAGGTAATAAAGTCAAAGAAGGTCTGGCAACCTATTCGCGACCAAACCTTCTCCTAATATTTTCAACCTCCAAGTCTGACGGAATCTTCTTTGCTTATAATTTTGAAAAGCTTCATTCCCTCGAAGGTTGCCTGAGCGGCTTTTTTACCGTTTTTCATTGTTACAACAGTAACCTCCGAATCAGGTACCTCAATCATTTTACGGAGTTTGACATTATAGAATTGCATTATATTCACCTCCTTTATACATTCGCGAGCCCACACAAAGGCGGGCCGCAAATGTATTGTGTTAATTGCCCAACTGGGCTTAAGTAGAATATATGCAACTTGGTTGCATTTGTCAAGAAGAGAGTTCTTATTTCTTTTTCTTAGATTTCTGAGAGGCTTTGTTCCCTAACATCCAAAGGGCGATAAGAGCGGGGAAAAGTAGTATTGAGGTGACTGCCCAATCAGCTATACCTATTATGTAACGAGAAACGAGAAAATTAGATAGAACATCCAGACCTGTAAGATAATATGTGACCTCAAGGCTGAAGAGAACGAGCATAAAGTAAAACAAAAGTAACCAGACTTGTTTACTAAAGAAGTGCTTACTAAATGCGAGAGAATAAACACCCATTCCAATAAAAAGAGTTAGGAATATTCCCAGAACACTTCTTAGGGTTAGGTAATTATTTGCGTAAGCAAAAGCGCTAACTATGCTCAAAGCTACATAGGAATAGAAATATATTTTCCAGAACATTAACTGATAATGAGTCAAATGAGCTGGTGTTGTCAATATTGAGACATTTATTTCATGCAAGAGTCAGAGATTATGTTTAGGGGAATTGATTAATCCGCATTTTTTCCATTTTAGTCCGGAGCCGCAGGGGCAGGGATCGTTTCTGCCTACCTTAGTATTTTGCAATTGTCCTTTTTCACCATATACTTGCTGGGCTACTACTTGGCCGCCTCTTTCGACGGTGACGCGGGTTGCTGAGGATGCTGATTGTCCGACTACTGCAGCAGGTGCTGAACTTTTTTCTGACGTGGAGTAGGCTTGGTCATTGCTTGAGCCCTCAACTTTAACTTTTGTGGCACTTCCGTATATACCAATATCACCAACAGGAATTTCTCTTACTTTGGGAGATGAAGATACTCCGACTTCTTCAAGCAGAACTCTTTCATCTAGTGCTTCTTCGTGTTTTTCTATTGCTTTAGATAAATCGATTGGGGAAACTACATTAACTGGTCCGTGGTTGTGCATTGAGACTTTATAGATGCGGCGGGCGATTTCGGAATCGATTTCGGCGATCATTTTTTCGAATAATTCGAAGCCTTCTTTTTTATACTCTATAAGTGGGTCGCGTTGGGCATAACCGCGAAGTCCAATACCGGATCTGAGATCGTCCATGGTGTCGAGATGTTCCATCCAGAAACTATCAATTGTGTTTAAATAAACGAAACTTTCCATTTGGCGCATTAAATCAGCACCGACGGTTTTTTCTTTTTCGTCGTAAAGTTGGGCTGATAATTTAACTAAGAATTCTTTTAGTTGAATAGGATCTTTTAGATCGCTGACCTGGTTTAATAATTGCTTTCGGCTAGCTTCATCGAAATTGATTATTGTTGAGAAATCTTCAAGGATTTTTTCATACTCAATTCCATCTTCGGTAGTATAATCGTCGACTATTGCTTCAACCTCGGCAGCGATTTTTTCCTGGAATTCATTCTTTAAAGTTTTCCCCTCTTTACCGGCGATGACATCCAAAACGTTTCTTCTGACACCGTAAATAATCTGGCGTTGTTGGTTCATGACGTCGTCGTACTGGACTGTGTGTTTTCTGATATCGAAATTATGGCCTTCTACTTTTTTCTGGGCGCCTTCTATTGCCTTTGAAACCATGCCGTTTTCGATTGGCATATCTTCAGGCATTTTCAGGAATCCCATAACTTTAGCAACCTGGTCGCCGCCGAAAATTCGCATTAAATCGTCCTCCAAAGAGACAAAGAATTTGGAGGCACCAGAATCACCCTGACGACCGGATCTTCCCCTGAGCTGATTATCAATTCTTCTTGATTCGTGTCGTTCGGTTCCGATAACGTAGAGACCGCCCAGGTTTTCAACATTTTTGCCAAGTTTAATATCAACTCCACGACCGGCTAAGTTAGTGGCAACAGTAACAGCGCCCTTTTGGCCGGCGTCGGCGATGATTTCAGCCTCACGTTCGTGGTTTTTGGCATTGAGTAAGGCATGGGAAACTCTTTTCTTTTTCAAAAGATCGGAGAGGAACTCATTTTTATCAATCGACGTCGTGCCGACTAAGACTGGTTGGCCGGTGGCGTGGATTTTTTCAATTTCAGCTGCAATGGCCATTAATTTTCCGGTTTGAGTTTTGAAAATGGCATCAGCGTGGTCTTTACGGACCATGCCTTTATGGGTAGGGACTGTTAAGACCTCGAGTCTATAAATTTGGAAGAACTCTTCCGCTTCGGTGGCGGCGGTTCCTGTCATGCCGGCTAGTTTTTTGTACATACGGAAATAGTTTTGGAAAGAAATTGTGGCTAGGGTTTTGGATTCCTGTTGGATTTTTACGCCTTCTTTAGCCTCGATAGCTTGATGCAAGCCTCCAGAGTACCTTCTTCCCGGCATTAAACGGCCGGTAAATTCATCAACAATAATTACCTCACCGTCTTTGACGACGTAGTCTCTATCTTTTAAGAATAATGTTCTGGCTTTTAGAGCTTCTTCAATGTGGTGCAGAGCTGAAAAATCTTTTTCATACATGTTTTCAACGCCAAGAATCTTTTCGATATGAAGGACTCCAGTTTCAGTAAGGTGAGCAGCTCTTTCTTTTTCGTTAACTACATAATCAGGTTCAGCGTCTAATTTACTGACGATATTTGTAAACTCGATATATTTACCTGTAGGTTCAGTATCCGGTGCGGAGATTATTAATGGGGTGCGGGCTTCGTCGATTAAAATTGAGTCGACCTCGTCAACTATGGCAAAATTGTGGCCTCTTTGAACCATATTCTCTAAAGTGTTGGCCATGTTGTCGCGCAGATAGTCAAAACCAAATTCATTATTGGTGCCGTAGGTTATATCGGCGGCATATGCTTCTTTTCTGGAGATCGGGCGAAGGTTTTTTAAGCGCTTATCACTCGTATCGGGATCTTTATATTTAGGATCAAACATGAAAGCTTTTTCATGAATTATTACCGAGACTGAAACTCCAAGAGCGTGATAAATAGGACCATTCCATCCGGCATCACGACGGGCTAAGTAATCATTGACCGTGACGACGTGGACTCCTTTGCCTGAAAGAGCGTTGAGGTAAACTGCGAGTACGGCAGACATGGTCTTTCCTTCTCCGGTTCTTTGTTCAGCGATTTTGCCATTGTGCAAAGCGATGGCGGCCATTAACTGGACGTCGTAATGACGCATACCCAGGCTCCTGCTAGCTGCTTCCCGAGCCATAGCAAAGGCTTCCGGTAGGAGGCTATCAAGACTTTCACCTTTCTCGTGCCTTTTGCGTAAATCAAGAGCTTTTTCTTTGAATTTTTTATCGTCGAGCTTTTTTATTTTAGGCTCATGAGAATTAATAATTTCAACTATTTTCGAGAGCTTATTAATTTCTCTTTTATTGGCATCCACTAAGGATGAAATGAAGTTAAACATAAAGTAGTGGAGGAATTATACCTAAAGTACTACCATTTTTGAAGCACCTACTTGATTAATAGCCATAGTTTTTAATACACTAGTTTGGTACCTGCCTATGGACAGTAATGATCCCGCGAATCCAAATTCTAATACTTCTGGCGGGTTAACTCCTCCGCAAATGCCTGCTTTTGATCCAAACTCAGTGGGAATCCCTCTCCCGAATCAAGCTCAAACTGACCAAATAATTTCTGACCTCCCACAGTTGACACCCAACACACCTATAACTTCTCCACAACCAGGTCCAGCTTTTAACACAACTGCACCTGAAATACCCTTATCCACGATAGCCCCCCCAGCCCCTGTTAATTCCTGGGACCAGTCGCCCTCTCAGACTGTTGCTAATCCGTGGGACGCACCTGCACAAATTCCCCCTCAGAATGGCGCCCCTGTGGATACCCTTTCATCGACTCAAAGTCCTTGGCCATCTTCAACAGCCACATCCACCGCTGCTGAAGTGCCTACTGCTCCTACTGCTCCTACTGCTCCTGATGCAAGTAATCCCTTCCTTCAGCCACAGGCTGGTGCGAACTTTTCTATTCCTCAACCACCTTTAGATCAAAACTTGCCAGCTCAGCTCCCAACTCCTCTTCCCAACCCTATAGCAACTATCCCAGACCCAATGAACACTGCTTTTAATCCAGCAGGCTCCATACCGGCTAATCCTTTTGCACCTTCACAACCTCCTACCGATCCCCAGAGTCTCGGGTTACCTAATACTACTCAAGTACCTCAGGCTGCTGCAGTGACAGATCCTTGGGGCCAGCCCACTGCGCAACCACCCTTAGAGAATCCTAGCCAACCAGCCCAGGAAGCAGCGACAATGGGTTTTATACCTACAACACCTGAAAATCCGGTTTTGGATACAGGCCAACCAGGATCAGATCAGGTAGAGAATGTTGTTATTCAAGATCAACCTATGCCTACGGACCCCCAATCTGCAACGCTAGATTTGTCTACTCTTCAAGGTAGTTCAAACGGGAACGGGTCCATTCCCGTTTCTGTTGACCAAAATAGCCAGCCAGGAAACCCTACGCCTAACCCACCTGCAGTTCCTCAAGGAATGATGCCTACCGAGAATGCACCTACGGATTTGTCTCATCTCATCGCGGGAGAGGAGCAGCAACCAGTTCAACCGATGGGAAATATTTATGCACCACCAGTGGCATCTGATC
>CAYNRM010000090.1:0-5302 GCA_964399555.1 uncultured Gammaproteobacteria bacterium
AAGTTGCTGTGTTTAGAGTAAGAGTATTGGCCTGACCGCTATAATCCTGAGCCGAAGTCCCATACCCTTCATCCAGCTTCCAGTGGGCAACAGCTGAGGAGACAGGGGAGCCGGGAGCAGGATGCCCGGCGTTCATGTCTTCTATAACTTGGGCCTGAGAACGAGCATAATTATAAATTTTTATATCATCGACTTTACCGTTAAAATTGTTAGAGCCTAATCCGTCCGCTGCAAATTGGATTTGATTATCTGTGTAAGGGTCTGTTGCGGCAACGGATGCTTCAAGACGGCCGTTGAGATAGGCTTTGAGTCTTGTTCCGTCGTAGCTGCAGGCAACGTGATACCAGGTTCCGGTATTCATGGTTGAGCTAATTTGGGCTAACTCGTATGGTCCAGCTCCACCCTTTTGCATACAGGTTTTTATCCAGGATGCCCCATTACTGTTTCGCCACTGGAATCCATAATTAACACTGATTTGTCCGGCGTCATTTGAACCGATCACGTCCTCATAGGCACCAGTATCGGCTGCATTATCGGCGTACATCCAAAAACTGTGAGTGTAACGGATGTTTTGGAGAGAGGTGGAGTTGACAATATTTACATAGTCATTGCTTCCATCGAAGTCGCCTGCTTTGCCGTATTTTCCAATTGCCCCTCCTGCTGGGCCGGTAGAGTTTGGACAAGCGTCACCATTATTGCTATTCCCGGAAGAGTCAAAAACAGAATCAGTCGAACAATTATTAGTCCAGCTGCCTTCATCCATCTTCCAATACCCAACAGGCCCTGGAGCCCAGTTGTAGAGTTGGGAGACTTCAGCAGGGGAAAGGGCACGGCTGTAAAGCCGTGATTCATCTATCTGGCCGTTAAAATCAGCTCCGGTATACGAGGTTGAACCATTGCCGATTGAGATATCATCGTTATTGGTGGCGTCTTGGGCTGTGATTGCAATGGTATCTTTTAAAACACCATCAAGATAGAGATGCATTTTTAGACCACTAATATCCCGGACTCCAACAAAATGATGCCAAAGACCATCATTTACTGTCATTGTAGTGGCAGCGATGTAATCAGTTCCCCCGTTAACTTCAAACTGCAGTTGATTGGTACTGATTACATTCAGTATAAAGGCTACATCACCTGCAGCGGAAAATTTAGCCGCAACGTATCCACCGCCACCAGCCTGAGAAGCGGTTGTTTTGAACCAGCTTGAAATAGTAAAGGAACTTGAGGATCCACCTACGTCTGTGGAAGCAGTTTCCGGGATCCTGGCAACATCATTTGTTCCGTCAAAAGTGAGCCCAGTTCCGAACTTTCCTGTAGTCCATGTAGTGTTTCCGGTAAAAGCAGAGCTGGTATTTCCGTTCCCACTGGAATCAGAAGTTGTCGTTCCAGTATTCTCATCCATCTTCCAATACCCAACTAACCCATCAGACAAAGCATCAGGCATGTTTTGGGTGTTGGCTCCTAGTGTTCCGGCTACTCCTTCAGGGTTCCCGCGGGCGTTATAGTTTGCCAAAACTTGTGGAGCAGTAAGTACTTGATTATAGATTTTTGCTTCATCGATCTTTCCTTTAAAATGATTTCCCAATGAGCCATTACAACCTGAATCAGCATCAACACCAATCAGCAATTCACAGGTGCTAAAGTTCATGGCTGTAGCGCTAGATCCAGTTGTTGGATCAGCTACACCATTAACATAAACAGTAATGGTAGAGCCACTTCTGGTAACGACCAAATAATTCCATGTATTCATTGAAAAAACATTAGTAGTGTTAATTACCGCCGAATTATCAATATTAATTCTAACTTTTGTTGAAGCTAAATGAACTGCAAATTCATTACTAGTTGCTCCATCTGAGGCCATAAAAATCATATCATCCGAGTTATCAAGTGAATAAACCCAAGCTGAATAGGTAAAATCCCCGGTTGGTAAATTTGGGGAAGCAACAGAGGCATAATCATTAATTCCATCAAAGTATAGACATTTTCCTTCAATACACTGATCTTCTGTTTGCCATGTTGGAGTAGCAGTTGATGCAGCCAGTGTTCCATCTTTGTTATTTGAAGTAGAGTCCTGAGCTGTTGTTCCCTGGCCATCATCGAATTTCCAATAACCTGTAGGTGAGGGGGCTTTTTCTTCTGAGCCAACACTAGCTGCTCCTCCTGAGGGAGTAGTAGTTGATTCTGAAAAATTGGCGGATCTGGTGCCGTCGGTTATAGAAGGATTGCCATAATAAATATAAATATAATTTGAGCCATTGATGATTGAGGGAATTAAAACATAGAAATCTGTGGAGTTGGTATCACAAGCACCTCCTGCTGAATCATAGTAGTAGGGAAGGATATCTCCGTTTGGAGAAGTAAATCTGACATCACCGCAATCAGCCTGAAAATCAGTCGGCGCAGCAGTGGTATCAATATCAAATTTTACTTTGGAAGGAGTTGAAACAGTGGCGTTATGAGTAAAAGTTAAGGATTTGCGATATCCCCAATTATCATTAAACCAGGCAGCTTCAGCTGATTTGGTGCCAAAGAAAGGATTAAAAAGGAAAATTATTCCGGTGCCTACTAGTAGGGTGGAGACTATGAGGAAGCTGATTAAGGTGTTTTTGGAAAGTTTTATAAATCCTTTTTGGGTGAAGAGTTGATTTAATTTGGGCATAAAAGGGAGATTTATAGCTACTCTAATGTATAAGATTGAAGCTATTTTCTCAAGAAGGAGAATCAATGCCCCTCACCCTAACCCTCTCCCTTAGGGAGAGGGGGGAATTTGTAGGTTGTAGTTGTAGGTTGTAGGTTGTGCAGGTAGTAGGGAATGAGAGGAGTGCATTAAATAACTTTGGTTTACTTTCCGAAGTTGGTGAGGAGGGTGTTGAAGTCGAAGATGTCGACTTTGTTGTTGTTGTCGAAGTCGCCGGGAATACCGGGGCCGGTTTTTCCGAAATTGGAGAGGACGGTGTTGTAGTCGAAGATGTCGACATCCTGGTCCCCATCGGTGTCGCCGGGTTTGATGGGTGAGGCGGAAGGTAGGGGGCTGGAGGTTGAACTCGTACCGTCTATTTGGATTTCTGCAGCTTTTACTGCAAATCCATCCCACCACCATTGACCACTAGCGCAAGCAGGGCGGGGGCCGACTGTCCATTTGAAAGTGTTTTCTCCTACTTTTAATTGCGAGGGATTAACGGGAATTCTGAAAGTTCTCCAGCCGTCGAAGTAACAGGGATTATCTTTGCTGGATGTGCTGTGAGGCGAGATAGCTACATTTGGGTTGCCGTTAATGCTTAATAAAACGTGTCCCGGCTGGCCTTGTCTGGTTTGGCCGATGAAGACTGGATTTGGACCAATTTTAGGGAGATTGAGTGAGACTGTTTTGGTGGTTCCAACGGGAACACTGCCATTGGCTGTTAGTTCTACCACTCCTGGGATCTCAAAATTTTCATACTGTGGATATTTTGGGCCGTTGAAGCGAATGTTGTCCCAATGGAAGGTATAGCGATCGGTATTTCCGTCTTTTGTTGGGGTGTAGGCATGGGTTTTAAACAAGATTAAACCTTTGGTGAGCGGGATTCCACCTGGGATGCTGACAGTATAGGCGTCAAAAGTGCCATCTGTTTTTTGGATACTCCATACAAGCTCGTTTTGTTTTAATTCAGCGCGCATTTTGCGTCTGATTCGGGCATCAGTAAAGGCTGGGTCAGTGGGGTATCTACCGCTCCATGATTGCCAATCACCGGTGTTGACGATAAGGCCAGCTGGGGCTGGAGTGTTTTTGGTAATCTCAACTTTTCGGGTGCCGTTTTCGTAAATTAAAGCGATGGTATTCTTGGGATATGTTTCAGAAATGGGGAGCCAGTCGCGGGCGGCACCGAACTGGACACTTTCTTTTGGAACAATCATCACCTCAAACCATAAACGATTCTTTTGTCCCAAGTTAACATCCCATTCTAAAATTCCATCGCCTGAGGCAAAATCAAATTCCTGCTTTGGCCAAAAGGCGGTGACTGAGTAGCCATCAACGTCGCCCATAGAAGACATCATATGGTTATTGCAAATAAAGAATGATTTATCAGGGCTCATGTTGTCGGAAATGTGAGTGGTGGCAGCTTGGTGTTGGAGTATTGGGTTGGACACGGAAATTGGGCTGGTATTGGCAGCAGCAGCGCAATTATCTCCATGATCAGCCATGAAGGGGGTTTCTGTAGCATTACTTCCGGCTTCCTGTCCGCCACCGCGGTTTCTATGAGTTGATACATAATCAAACCGTTTAGATAGTAATGATTGAGAAGGAGAAGTCGGCGCCCCGACATCAAAAGTTTCTTCAAAGGCCCAGGGTTGGGTGGTTTGAGCTTGGGATTTAGGGAAAAGATTAGCAATTGAAGCGCCGAGAAGGGCTATAAGTAATAGGGCTGGTAACGCAATAAGATAGTGCACTTACTGAACAATACCTTTTATGTCCGCCTGAAGCAATAATTAATTATTCTTAACCTTTATGGTGCACCGGTGACAGGGCCGTAGCGGGTGGTGGTGTCGTTGTTCTTCAAAGCAACTTTATTTTTCTAAGAAGCGGCAAAAAATCCTCCGGTTTCATTATAATTGTGCCTTTCCAGATATGAAGATCTAACAAATCTTTGTCATGGGTAATGAGGTAGTCAGCATTTGCGGTCTGCGCAAGCTCCAATAAAAAATTATCCTTTGGATCACGTGAGGCATTAGTATGTATCTGTGGCTTGATAACTGCACCACTCATTTCAATAAAACTTAATACCCCATCTTGTTCCGATTTCCCCACTTGAAAATGCTGCATCTTTCGTTGGAGTTCTGTTTTAAGAGCAGGTGAGAAATGCATGCATATTTTCTTCGCAAGAACTAAATCAAAAACTTCTTGCATCATCATTCCGCGAAAAACAAATACTGATAAAAATAAGTTAGTATCAACGACAATCTTAAGAGCTGCGTTTGTGGTCATCGAAGAAAAGGTCATAAATTTCTTGTTCAGATAAATCTTCCCGCTTTAAGCCTTTTTTAGCAAGCAGCCTATCGCCGATTTTATGGCCTTCAGCCATAGCATGATCATACGCTTTCTTCAATCGTTCTTCTTTTTCTATCTCTCCCAATTCTTTTTTGTATTTCTCTGAAAGCGCAGTTTTAATAATTTCAGCTTCTGATAATAAAGTATATTTTTGCCTCAGTAAGGATAATACCTTCTGAACTTCCGGTGTTCTGGCGATGCGAATGTGTGATTGTGACATATAAAGTTATTTTATGACAGTTAATGTAGTTAGTCAAGGTTTTATGGTGCGCC
>CAYNRM010000091.1:0-5292 GCA_964399555.1 uncultured Gammaproteobacteria bacterium
TTCATCACTGGTCGTTGTAATAACTCCCTTAGGTTTATTTAATAAATAATAAGCAAATGTTTCAACTTCATCTGATGGACTCATTGACTTTTTTCCTCCTGATTGGTATATTTTAACTCATAGCTTCCCTAAAAAGGAGCTTTAAAAAAATGATCTGTAAGAATAATTCATCTTTACTTAGCCTTCTTAATCTCAACCTAGTTGAGGTCGTACTCGTCGTGAGTACGAAGGGAGGCGCTTTTTAAGAATTACTTCTTAGAAAGAAAGGAATACAGCCTCCCTAACGGGAGGTTTTTTTTGACCAAAACATGAGCGTAGACGCACCCCACAGACCAACAACAGATACTCATCTCAATGCCAAGGGAGAATACTACAATCTTCGTGTATCACCTGAGCACGGGTTAAGTAAAGCAGAATTGGCAGCTCACAAACCTCTGCAAAAAACCGTAGATATTATCTTGCAAACAATAGAAGGTAATTCAAGACTCTTTAACGGCAAAACCCCTGTGAAAGTAAATGACTGGGACAATACATACATACCAGCAAATAGTCCTCAGAAGAGATATTTCGCCACTGACAAAAATGGAAGAAGAGCTGAAGAAGTTAGCCCTAACAATGTAGAACGCACCCAATCAATGGCCAAAATAGGCGACGATGTCATTCCAGTTAAAGCAGTCAATTTTAAAGGCGGTGTGAATTATTGGCAAATCGACCCATCAGGTAGACCGGTCCAAACACCTGATCGAAAACCGACAATAGTTAATCCAGATGTCGTTTATCCCTCAAAATTTATCGATAAAGAAACAGGCACAGAGGTTAAAGAATTCACAGAAAGACTAATTATTAGAGATGAACTGGAAGAATTAGCGGCATTCTTGTGTCAAGATTTATTAAAAAAACATGGTGATGAACCACACGAAGAAAAGTGGAAAGATATACGAGAAGTAGCTTCAGATGTAATAGCTTTGTTAAATCATCCGGGTTCTCACATCCAGGCAATTCAAAAATCACATTTATTAAATACTGCCTTTGCCGGTATTAAAATTGCTAAGGCTGCAATTGATAGTAAACCGGTAAATCTCAAGATAGAGACAGGCTTCGGAGCATCTGATTCCTCCAATACATCAAACAGACTTATCTCATATGGCATACCGGCATTGGAAATGGGCGCCTCTATTCAGGACTACTTTGACAAAAGAAGAAATAGTCGGCAATCAGCCCCAACTGAAAAACCTGTAGTCGAGTTTATTTTTGCACAGGAAGCAGGAAAAGCAGTTAATTTTGACAACAATCATACGGCAGTTGATGCAAGAACCGAAGGTAATATTGCCGCTTTGCAAAAAATAGCATCAGAATGCTATCCTCAGTTATCTGTTTCGTTTAGAAAAGATGTTCCCTGGTCTGAACATTCACAATTTACAAAAGAATATATTGATTATCTACAAAGGATACTTTTAGAACATCCCGATCAAAAAGTACAACAGACACTGGCAGACCTCGTTTCTTTTGGAAGAAAGCATGGTGACACACGCTCTGATATCTCAAGTGCCGCCCGCTATGCAGCAGCCCACCCTCCAGTTTTTGGATACCAACCTCAAGATTTTAGAGCACCCGAATACTACAGTAATGAACCTGGTGCTAACTCTAATGACGATGAAGTAGTTTTAGTTTTAGGAGGGAGAACTGAGCGCCATTTTAATGGCTTGATGGAGGCTGCACTTGGAAGCTGTACTCGGGCCGGAATGATGGATTACTTACAAACTACCGCCACCCTGGAAAATACAGATGTACAAACTGAATTAGCTCGAGCATCTCTTCCCAACCCTAATCAAGTCATAATCGGCGCACTACATGATCTAAATGAATCCGGTCCTGCCTATTTTGTTCATAAAATTGACCGTCCAGACGGTCACCCAAGAGCTGAACAAATCACTGGTTTAACGTCTCGAGTCGCCAGGCTTACCCAACGAATAACTGCGACTGAAAGTGTAATGTCAAAGAAAGAGGCGGGAGAAAATCAAAGTCTAGCGAAACTAAGAGAACGCAGGTTTATTCTGGAAGGTAAGGTAAAAGATCTATCTGTAATTAATGCAGTCTATAAACGCGCCACTATTGTTAATTCATAATATGAAGATTAATAAAACTATACTTGAAGAGATCTTACTTATAGAGGAGGTTTCGCAAAATGCTCTAGATAAGACCTTACTTGAATTTCAGAAATTCACCAATGAGGAGTTAACGATCACATCCGAGCAAAAGAAAATCATTGATTCTGAATTTAAATTAAATAAAAAAATATTCATCTCTGGACTCCAAAGATCAAGAATTCTTTCGGAAAAAGCACTTAAAAGAACGAACCAAAATAAATACAGAATAGCGGCTCTTAACAAACAAATGTCGATATACCTTCAAAAAACATTAACTGTATTCCCAAACCCTGCAAACATTTGGATTATGAATGGACTTATTATCCGCAACCAAAGGGCAGGTATAAAATCACTAGCCGGTTTTAAGAATGATGAAGGCGACGTTATAGATGTGCTTTCCTCAGCGGCTTCCTTAAGTCTAGGAGCTCATAATCCCTGGTTAATTTATGCTGACAGAATCGAAGATGCCCTAGGGATTCGCGATAATATCGCAGCAATCTATCATCCCAGCCTAAGGCAATCATTTGCTCTGAATAAACTGGCGGAGCTTCACCCTAATAAAAATTTGATTGGTAAAATAAAAGTCCATTCAGAATCTTCTGGTGCAATTGTTAATACCATAGCAATTGAATCTTCTGTATGCTTTGCCGAAAAAAGCAATAAAAAGCAATCAAAGATGCTAGCTGTTGATGGCTCCTGGTCGGGCGGATATGGCACTGCCAGAGAAGCAACTGGGTTTGGAATTGATGCCATGCAAATCAAGAGAAGCGGTAATTCCAGCTGGGTAGAGAGAGTCCTGCCAAATCCTACAAAAGAAAATGAGAATAATTTCCTAGATATTATTAAACAAAGAATAAGGACTAAAACTTTAGCCGGAGTAATAATGGAACCTGATCTATTGGGAGACGCGGGAATACTTAGCAACAATCCCGAAGTGCTAATAAAAATGAAGGATCTTCTTCTCAAAGAAAATTTACCAATAATCTTCGACTGTGTCCAGCAAATCGGCAGAACCGGCAGTTATTGGGGGGAGTTCGTGAACAAGTATTTTTCAGATTATCCCCAATTAGTGTTAACCACAGGAAAGTCTGCTTCGAATGGCTTACCTTTTGCCTTTGTCCTGATGCCTCAGGATATTGCAGATTCTTCTCCACCATTAACACAGTTGACAACAAATCAAATGAATGGCCCGCTACTTCGGGCTATCGTAGTTTCAAAAATTCTAAATGATCCGAGACTTCAAAAATGGATTAAGAATAAAGGATTCGATATAGAAAGAGTTTCTACAGAAAATAATTTGAATATTGGCCAAGAGGGTTTAAGAGGAAAGTATCTAAACCGCGCAGTGTATGTAGGCAGCAATGAAAACGTTAAACTGGCTCAGATCGCCCTACTTATTGAAGATGGCATTCTTGTCGGAGCACTGCCTGAAAGTGTTCGCTATCAACCAAATCTAGTCGAGTTCTCAATCACAAATTCCAACGTAGCTCAATTAATAATTAGTCGAATCAATAAAGTTCTCAGTGGTGACATTTCTAATGTAGTCAAAGATATCTTTGAGAAAATGTCAGGATCATCATCCGGTCTGGCAAGGGAAAATTAAATGGCAACAGAAACATTAGAAAGAACATACGTTGATGAATCTATGGTAATCACAAAATCTCAAGAACCATTCATGACCCCTCCGAGGCCTTTATTTGGAAAAATTGGTGGGAGGTTAGTTAGTAAGTTAATAGCGGAACGAAGAAGCACAAGAACAAATTCCGGCCATCAGGAAAAACTTGATAAACTAGCTAGAAAATTATCGCCATACGAAGGAATCCTACCAGACCCATTTAACCCCAGGAGGCGACTGGTGCTAGATCGACTAATTTCACAAATAGACCGCAGAATTCAGCCTAAATAGAATATTGCAAACTTCCTATTTTTTGTTAGAATATTATTATATGAATCTTCAAACCCGAGTTATTATGTCCTCCATTATTATTGTTAGCCCAATTATTGGGCGCAACTTTGGGAGGACTTTTTAAAGTTAGTCTTTAAAAAGAAAGGCAAAAACCTAACCTCCCGAAAGGGGGGCTTTTTTTTGGAAAAATTATGGCAACAACACCGGACAGAGTAGCCGAAAAATCACTACAGCAGGAAATAGCAAATGCAAAAAAAAGTTTGGGCGATTCTAAGGCAAAACTTGTTTTCAGCCGACTTGCTGAAAAACCCTTAGGAGTTAACAGAAGTGATAAAGTTTTTGAGTTTCGTTCAGGACAATTTTTAAGAATGTGCGCTGTCTATAGAGGAACTTGGGTAGAAGTCATGCCCACAAGAGTAACCGATCAACAAAGAATTTCTACTGCTGAAGCACTCGGTTTTGACCCGCAAAAGTATCGGCAAGTAATCATCCACGCTCAGGTCGCTTATTTAGGAAACAAGGAATATTTTGTACCAAACTAAAAGAAAGGGGGTGATAATTAATGTTAGAAAGAAAAAACGGTTTACCGCACAGCCCAGCTGTCGAATCAAGCCAGGTTAGTAGGGCTCATGAGATTGTAGCTACACCAACTTACGCTTTTGTTAGACTTGGCCCAAAACAGAAAGTCAGAGTTGACCTTCCCATGAGTTTAAAAACTCAAATGCTTCTCTCAGAATTAGTACGTCTAAAAAAGAGCTAATTTAATAGATAATCATATATTAAATCCCGGATTGTAAAATCAATCCGGGATTGTAGCTCTAACTCATCAAATTCTTTATGACTTTGCAAGAGAACTGCTTACTGTTCGCTTACAGATTCTTTATCTAAAATTTTTTATTGCTGAGTATTCTTAATAGAGGAGGTGAGGAATATGAGCTTAACACTAGGAAACATGAGCCCTTTGGTCTCATTACTTTTCGGAATTTTGATTTTGGTTTTTCCAAAATCACTTAATTACCTTATTGCCGCCTATTTAATAATCGTCGGTTTATTAGGATTAGGGATTTTACAAACTTAAGGAAATAACGCAGTAAGCAGGTAAAAAATACTCTTGATTGCATAAGAATTTTTTATCTGCGTATACTGTATACGCAATATGTTTACATTAATACTTTTAGTCATTCTAGCTTTAGGATTCTCATACTTCGCAACTGAGAACACTCAACTCTCCACTATAAC
>CAYNRM010000092.1:0-5200 GCA_964399555.1 uncultured Gammaproteobacteria bacterium
CGTATGAGGGGTCTATTATTATCAAGGAAGTTGATCCAATCCAGGAGAAAGAAGAAGTTTTCTTAATTCATAATTGGTGCATCGTTCAAAAGCAGGAGGGGGATGAGAGAAATCTGGAGGATTTGGAATTTGATATAGACATCTATAAAATTTTGAGACGCCATTTATACAACCCGAAAAATTCCAGAGGTATTACAAACTTTAACTTATCTGGAGGCTTAAGCAGTGACCTCCAGACCTAAAGTTAATAATTTGCATGACCATACCTTTTTACGAGTGCATCTGCATCAACAATGAATTTTTTTATTCGGGCAGCTTTGGCTGCTTCCTGAATTTCCCAATCACCTAGTTTTCTTTCCACTTTTTTTGTTTCAACTGGTTTCAAGCCCATCGCTCCTTCTTGAGCCATTGCAACTTTTTTGGGCTCGGATGCAAAACTTGCAACTGTTACTCCCAAGACACCTAATCCTAATCTTAAAAAGTTTCTTCTCGATACTGGTCTTCCTTCTCCTCTATCTCTTGACATATATTACTCACCTCCTTTCTTTTTAAGTATATTTATTGCTCCATCTTTAAAATTATCACGTATATTAAGATTCGTTCTGTTTGCAAATCCCAAATCTAAAACTAATGATCGGCGCAGAGTTGCCTTGCTCGATCCGGATGATGCAACCTCGAGTGCTTCTCTTTTTTTCGCATCAAATCCTGATTGTGGAATTTCCCCGCCTAGTCCGATGACTGCGGCAAAAATTCGCCCTTCAATTAGTCCGATATTCTCATCTTTTGATCTATCTGTTCTTTCTGACATATTTTCTCCACAAAAAAGCCCTTGTTTGGTTACTAGGTTTAACTAATAAACAAACAAGGGCCTTCAATTGAGGCGGTTCCACCTTGATTCGTCCGATATTTCGGACCTTATTCGCTGACTCCATCAAATTTTGACGACATCAGTTTGTTTGATTTAACGGTTTAACTTCCGTAACCCATTTTTGAGTTCAGCTCCTGAATCGCAACTTCAGTACAAACGCTTTGTCGAGAATCATTTATATCAAACTTTAATTTAGGAGTCAACTACTTTCCGGAAAGGAATTGGGTACACTGCTGTTACGACATGATAGTATTATAAAGATATGAAGGCAGGGATTTTAGTCGGTGTGGTTGTGGTTTTAATTATCGTGGCGGGTTCTATATTTTTCTCTTCATATATTAAGAATGTGTCAACTGAAGGAGATTTAGGATTTGAACCTAGCCCGGTTATGCATGAGGACAGAGAAGAAATAACTGACAGCTTAACTATAGATTCTAATTTAACCATTGGCTCAGAGGAGAAGATTGATAAAAAGGCTGCATTTGCGATTTTTACTAATGGGACTTTCAGGATTTTTAGCGCGCCGATGTATCACAACTTATCGCCGGATGTTTTTATTGAAAGACCAAAGCCAAATATTATTCAGATGAGAAAGGAAGGCGTAACCTGGGATGATTTTTTTAGAACATTACCTCTTAAGATTGACCATGAATGCCTGACTACAGGAACAGGGCAAACTTTTTGTACCGGCAAGGAAGGGACATTGAAATTTTATATTAATGGTGAGGACAGTACAGGCGACGCGCTACCTAAGATAATCAATGATGCAGACAAGCTTTTAGTTAGTTTCGGGAAAGAAACAGGAAAAGAAATTGACGCTCAACTTAATAAAATCCCCAATCCTTAAATTATTGATGTAGAATCAGTCTGTATGCAGGAGAATGTTAACAATTCTGTTCAGGAATTTCGAAATAAGAAAAAGATTACCCAGGAAGATTTGGCGAGGGAAGTTGGAGTAACAAGACAGACTATTATTGCTATTGAGAAGGGGAATTATACGCCTTCGGTTTTGTTGGCTTTGAAGATTGCTAAATTTTTTAATACAAGTGTCGAGAAAATTTTTGGGTTAGAATAGTTAGTAGGTATTTTCCCACTGCGTTCGAAAGATATGCAGAGTATGTTTTTCTTATTACGCTAGAAAAATAATTATGGTGACAGAGACGATTACAGCAATTGCAATTTCGGTGATTGCGATAATATTTTTGAATCCCGGGCACCTTGCGATGCCCGAGACTGTTAACTCGCTTTTGATTTTGGGATTAATTGTGGCATTTTTAGTATTTGCGGCATTTATAATTCGGGAGAAGTCTTCTGATGAGAGAGAGATGTTACATGTTTTAAAGGCGGGGCGACTTTCTTATTTAACAGGGGTTGGGGTTTTAGTTTTAGGGATAGTCTTTCAGGCCTTAGAACATGAAGTGGATCCCTGGCTCGTACTCGCAATTTGCGCAATGATTCTTTCTAAAATTTTATCCAGAATATACTCGAGATTCAAATCTTAGAAATTTTAGCCGCAAATTGTTAAGTAGACTTGACATTTAGGATGTGATATTACTAGAATGATTAATAGTCAGGAGGTGACAGATTTATGAAATATGCAAGTATAGCGATTGTAGTTTTGATTGTTTTAGGAATTGGAGGAGTTTTCCTTTATTCTCAGAATAACTCATCTCCTGATTCAATGATGAAAAAGGACGAGGCAATGATGGATAGTGGTCAGGATTCTATGGAAAAGCCTGAGGCTATGATGGAAAAAGGTGACGAGGCTACGATGGCAGGCGATAAAATGGCTGATGACAAGATGTCCGGAGATGGCATGATGGCAAGTCAGGGCGGGTATATGCCTTATTCTGAGACCAGCTTTGAGGCTGCCTCGGATAAAAAGAGAGTGCTGTTCTTCTTTGCAAACTGGTGCCCAACGTGCAAACCGATTGATGCAGAGCTAAGTGCGAGTACTGCAAAACTTCCAGCAGGAGTTGAAGTGTTTAGAGTTAATTATAACGACACAGATACTGATGCTGCGGATAAAGCTTTGGCAGCTAAGTATGGTGTTACATACCAGCACACATTTGTTCAGGTTGATGCGCAGAGTAACGCGGTTACAAAATGGAATGGTGGAGGACTCGACAAAATCGTTTCTTCTATGAAATGATAGTTTAGGACAAGGGCAGGTTTTCTGCCTTTGTTTTTAATTATGATTCTACTAATAATTTTTGCATTTTTTGCCGGTGTTGTAACGATTCTTTCACCATGCATTTTGCCAATATTGCCGATTATTTTGTCTTCATCAATCGGAACTCAGGAGATAGGTAAAGCCAGGCCTTTCGGGGTGATTACCGGATTTATTTTGAGTTTTACTTTCTTTACTTTATTTCTATCAACGATTGTAAAGTTCAGCGGAATACCAGCTGAATCATTAAGAATATTTTCTGTAGTTGTTATTGCATTATTCGGGGCGTCAATGCTGATACCTAAATTCCAGCTTTGGACAGAGTTGCTTTTTTCCAGGTTATCGCAGTTTATGCCACAAAGTCAGAATAAGACTGGCTTTGGAGGAGGAATTTTAATTGGTTTATCCTTAGGACTTTTATGGACGCCTTGTGTTGGGCCTATTTTAGCTTCAGTTATTTCTTTGGCAATAACCGGTTCTGTAAATCTGGATGCGGTGTTTATAACTCTGGCTTATTCACTGGGGACTGCAATTCCAATGTTCTTTATTATGGTGGCCGGACAAACGGCTTTGAGGAAGGCTCCATGGTTATTAAGGAATTCAGGACTTATTCAAAAAATATTTGGAGTACTGATGATCCTTACCGCTGCTGCCATCTTCTTTAACCTTGACCGCAAATTCCAAACAGTTGTTTTAAATACTTTTCCAAATTACGGATCAGGACTGACTAAGTTTGAGGATATTCCACTGATTCAAAACGCCTTAGACAGTCTAAATGGAGGAAGTCTAGATAAGGATAGTCTGGGCAAACCGATGTTTGATATGACTGACAAGAAAAATGGACCACCCGCACCTGAACTTATTCCCGGGGGAAAATGGTTTAACTCTGAGCCTTTAACTATTAAAGACCTTAAAGGAAAAGTGGTGATTGTCGATTTTTGGACCTACTCTTGTATTAATTGTCAGCGTACTTTCCCCTACTTAAAAACCTGGACAGCTAAGTATGCAGATAAAGGTTTAGTCATTATTGGAGTTCATTCGCCTGAATTTGAGTTTGAGAAAAGTGAGAAGAATCTTGAGAAGGCTATTAAGGATTTCGGTATTACTTATCCGGTGATGCAGGATAATGACTTTGCGACTTGGAAAGCTTACAAAAACAGATATTGGCCAGCGAAATATATTCTTGATAAAGACGGCCAAATTCGCTACACCCATTTTGGGGAAGGGGCTTATGATGAGACTGAAAAAGTAATACAAGAACTTTTAGCGGAAACTGGGTCAGATGTTTCAGGGACTGAGATTAGTAATCCGGTTTATGATAATTACGCTAAAACTCCGGAACTTTATTTTGGTTATGGGAGAATGGATGGGTTGAGGTCTCCGGAAAGAGTAGTTACTAACGGGAGCGGAATTTATACTGCTCCAGATGAGATTCCAGCTAATAAATTTGCATTTACCGGAGGATGGGATGTGATGCAAGAATATTCCAGTCCAGCCAGAAGATCAGAATTAATTTTGAATTTTGAATCTAAAGAAGTGTTTTTGGTAATGCGACCACGGGACGGAGTTACGCCGGGGAAAGTTAGAGTTTATCTAGATGATAAACTTGTTTCTGAAACTGGGTCTGAGGGAGAGAGTGTTACTAATAGCGAAGTCACAGTTGATGCAGATACTTTATATAAATTGATTAAGTTACCAGAACCAGGAAAGCATATTTTGAGGTTAGAGTTTTTGGATGCAAATACTGAAATCTATGCTTTTACTTTCGGATAAGTTTGTAGTGAGGATAAGGAAATACCACCCTAACTATTACAGATGGAAGACATAAGACTCAGGCATGACAGAGATCGAGCAAGGTTTGAAAGTCGCAGAAGCAAGGACCTCGACTCATGTACTGTTTTTAGTGACGCACTCAGTTCGCTTTTTCATCCTATCCTTCCCGAGAGTCAAGCTGAGCTAGATAGAATCTTCAAGGATGTAACTAAACCCGTGATCAAAGAAACTAAACCCAAACTTCACAGAAAATGGTACCAGAGGCGTCAACCTAGATCCTAGCTCCTTTCAGCTATTTTTCAGTAATTTACCTATAATACACTTATGCGAATATTAGTAGTTGAGGATGAGCATAAGATTGCTCATTCTATTAAGAAGGGGTTGGAGCA
>CAYNRM010000093.1:0-5101 GCA_964399555.1 uncultured Gammaproteobacteria bacterium
TTTCATATTTTGTGTAGTTTATACTATAAGATCTTATAAGTCAATGGTGCAGATTGTTAGAGGTTGGTAAGAATAATGACAATGTTGCTATAATAAATTTGATGCACAAGAAGATAAGAGTTGGACTTTTATTTGGGGGGAGATCTGTTGAGCATGAGGTTTCTGTTGTTAGTGCCCTCCAAGCATATGAGAAAATCGACAAGGACAAGTATGATGTCCTACCTATATATATAGATAAGACAGGACACTTCTTTACTGGCCATAAATTCTTAAATATTAAAAACTACAAAGACGTGCAGTCTTTATTATTTTCATCAACTCAGGTTATTCCAGCTAATAAAATTACAGGTGGTTTTTTAAGGCAGGGATTTTTTAATAAGTTTGAGCCTATTGATGTGGCGTTTCCTTTATTTCATGGAGCGTTTGGGGAGGATGGGTGTATACAAGGGGTTTTTGAGATGTACGGGATTCCTTACGTTGGGTTGGATGTGACGGGTTCTGCGGTGGCGATGGATAAAATTATGTCTAAGGCTTTGTTTAAGGAGTTAGGGTTTAATGTTGGGAAGTATTCTTGGTTCACGCGTAGGGATTGGATTGCTGATTCTCAGAAAATACTGAAGCAAATTCAGGACGAGATTGAATTCCCGATGTTTGTTAAACCTGCGTCCGGAGGGTCTTCTATAGGTGCTGGAAAAGCCGTGGATCTAGACTCTTTGCAGTTTGCAATTGAGGTGGCATCGGCTTTTTCTGAGAAGATTATTGTTGAGGAGGCTTTCGGGGAAGGGATTATTGAGGTTAATTGTTCGGCATTAGGATATAGAGATATAAAGGCTTCAGTTTGTGAGCAGCCGGTTAAGTCTGAGGAGTTGTTGTCTTTTTCTGATAAGTATATGAAGGGTGGGAAGAGTAAGTCAGGTCAGAGCGCTGGTGGGATGGAAACTTTGTCGAGAATTATTCCGGCTCCGATTTCTAAAAAACTGACAGCAAAAATTCAGGATGCGACAGTTAAAATATTTAAGGCTTTAGACGGTTGTGGAGTCGCCCGGACTGATTTTTTTGTTGATACTAAAACTGAGAAGTTTTGGGTTAATGAGGTTAACTCCCCTCCCGGATCTTTGGCGTTTTATTTGTGGGAAAAATCCGGAGTTTCTTATAAAGAATTACTGGATAAGTTGATAGAGATGGCTTTGGAGAGAAATGAAGAAAAGAAGAAGACGACTTATGTTTTTGAATCAGGGTTGCTGGCGATGATGGCATCTGGTAAGGTTGCAGGTAGGAAAAACTCGTAGTATGAAATTTTTATCAAAGAATATACTTTATATAGCTTTTACACAGGCGCTGGTCGCTACTTTGGGAAGCTTATTTTTTAGTGAAGTTATGCATTGGACCCCCTGTGTTTTATGTTGGTATCAGAGGATTGCGATGTATCCATTGGTGATAATTTTTGGAGTTGGGATACTGCTTAAGGATAAAATTGTTCAATATTATGCTTGGCCTCTGATTGTCATCGGTTGGTTGATCGCGGCATATCACAATTTGCTCTACTATAATATTTTACCTGAGGCAGCTGCTCCTTGTGCTGCAGGGCTGTCTTGTACCACTAAGTTTTTTGCCTGGTTTGGTTTTATAACAATTCCCCTCCTCTCGTTAACTGCCTTTACAATCCTAGGGGCGCTCATGTTAATATACCGAAGAGTTAATATAAAAAAATGAATATAATGCAGATGACAAACGAAGCGAAGGTTTTAACAGGGATTGTTGTGTTGAGTATCGCTCTTGTAATTGGAGCAGTTTTTTTTCTAAGTAAACCTGAGAAACCTATCGTAATTGATGCCGCCACTCTTGTCCGCGAGGATTCACTTATGACATCAACAGAATCTGCTAAATTAACGATAGTTGAATTTGGGGATTTTCAGTGTCCGGCTTGTAAGATGGCTAATCCTGGGTTGAAACAAATAGTTGCGGAAAATTCTGGTCAGGTAAATTTTGTGTTTAGGCATTATCCTTTGCCAATGCATAAGAATGCACAACCTGCTGCGAAAGCGGTTGAGGCGGCGAATATGCAGGGTAAGGTTTGGGAAATGTTTGATAAGATTTATGATACTCAAGAAGAATGGGCTGAGGTTGGTAACCCAGTCGATTTATTCAAAAAGTATGCCAGTGAGTTAGGTTTAGACGCGGAGAAATTGGCTGGTGATATGAATAATCCGGCTATTATGGATAAGATTAATAAAGATATCTCTGATGGAAATGCATCGGGGGTTAATTCAACTCCAACTTTGTATTTTAATAATGAGCTTTATAAGAAAGGTGTTGGTTACACGGATCTAAAAGCTGAAGTTGAAGCCAGGTTGAAATAACATGTCATCCTCGCGGTCACGTCTTATATGTAATTTTGAAGCTATTTTGGGAGGTTTTAGTCATGAGTTTGGGGATTTGCATAGTTTAGTATTCAATCCCCTTCAGTGATCCATACAAGTTTAGATTGTTACGACAATGGTTTTGAATTGCCACTGATGGGATGATTGAATCCATTGCTTATTTGGTTCTCTATTCTAAAAATTGAATTTTTCTCTAGAAAATGCTACTCTCCGATAATTATTAACTATGAGTAACCCACACACAGAAGGACAGCCTCCGTTATCTCGAGATCTTATAGATAAGGCTTCTGCACTGGGTATAAATTCTTCACAATTTCAGTCCCAACTGTTAGGGGCTAATCAGGCTTATGATCGGATTGTGCAACTAGGACCTTTCTACGGCAGCGATATAAAAGGCCAAAACCCTAGTTTTAAAACATCCTCAAGCCCTCTAAAACTTCCTGCGCATCTAAGATCAGTCTACGAGGGGTTGGGTCAGGACATCGCCTTACTAGGAAAAACTCTTCCAACTTTACCAGCTGAATCCCAAGCCTTATTAGGCAAAGACTGGTCACCGTTAATACCGTTTTTATGGAGAATTGATTCCATAATTGACGAGAATGGCCAGGTCCTGGTGAACGAAGTTCAGATTTCTGATGGTTGTGATGGGCGGATGACTGGTCTTCAAATGGCTTATGGTTTAGCCACGCCTGAGGACTCTACGCCAGGGCATACAGTAAACTACTTAGTTAATAGGTTCCAGCAACGGACTCAACCTCCTAAAATTGCTTTCATTCGACATGACGTTTCTGGCAGCCCTTATACTTCTAACGCTCGCAGGATGCATGAATACTTATCCGATGCTGCTAGGGATAGGGTTACTTTTACTTTGGCTGATAAAACTGCATTTGAATCAACCGACTGGAAAGAGTTTGACGGTATAATTAATTATGCATTTGTTAAGGTGAAGGAGCTGGAAAAACATGGTATCGCCGAGCAACAGATTCTGTGTCCGGGAGATGCGGCATATATTGGAAGTAAGGCTGTGTTTGCCTTATTACATGACGCTCAACTAGATAACTTTTGGCGAACAAATCTTGGCTCAGATAGTTTAAACAGACTTAAGGACCATTTTATTAAATCTGCTTTTGTTAAAGATTCCGGCGATATTAAGAATGCAAAGGATAGTGGTGCGGTAGTTAAAGTATTCGATGCCGAACGCCTAAGTGCTATCGGTGCTGCGAGAGGAGTTTTTGGACCATGGGACCTAGCCGATGAAAGCTGGAATGAAGCATTTATCCATTTAGATATGGGGTCGGGTCTCATTGTTCAGGATTTTATCAGACCTCAGAAACTACCAGTCCTCTTAAGAAGCAATAATGGCAGAAATCTGCAAAGAGCAGAGCTCCATAATAAAATAGCAGCTAAATATGTTGAATCTCCCCAAAGAGAGATGCAACTAACAGGCCTTGAGGCGACTTTAGGGGAATCAGAAAAACCCGCCGGTAAAGGGTGTTGTATTACAGCCGTCCAGTTTGAAGCCTAACCTAAAGATTAATATTATTCTGTAACAACTCCTCCTTTAATTGATTTGGATTTATAAAGTGAATTGTTTTGAATCCCAATTCTTTTGCCGCTACTATGTTTTTTATATTATCATCAATAAAAATTGATTCACTTGCTGGAGAATCAAGTTTTTTTAGAATCTTATAGAAGGAATCGTAATCTGGTTTAACAACGAAATCTTCATAAGAGTAAGATAAAGCATCAAAAAGGTGATGATACTTATACTTCTCTTGGCAGTATTCAACCCATTCTTTTGTGTGAATAGATAAGAGTCCAAGTTTATAGCCCCTCTTTTTTAATCGATTTATTATTTCTCTGGTACCCTCTATTTCTACAAAATTATCTCTAACAGCTTTTTTTAAGATTGGGATCGGAATAGTCCAATTATATTTTTGTATTAACGCTGCAAAGTATTCATCTTCAGAAATTTTGGCGATAAAAAAATCCGCTAATGGCTTTACAAAGAAATGCTTTATGCTGATATTTTTTTGATACTTATGAAGAAGAAATTCTGTCCCTTCGAGTCCTTTAATTAAAACATCTGAGAGATCAAATATTATAGTATTTATCATCTAAATTACATTTAGGCTTTTTGATTATAATATCTTAATGCAGCATCCTCAATTTCCTGGAGTACCCTGGATGAAAGCTGCGGTTTCAGTCTATCAAAAATTGCCCTATCTTCACCATAAAAACTTTTGAGCACATGTCTATTAATAGGGTCATTACGATTTTCAAGAATCCTTACAAGTTCAGGAATTTCTCCGGAGATAGCTAGAGCCCTGTTCATTTTTTCTTCATCACCCGGAGAAGGTGTGATTAAATCTATTATGCAGAATGTACTGACATCAACTAGACCAAAGTCTTGCTGTAGAGTTTGCTCCAGGTAAGCTGCTGTGGCCCCAGTTGTAATCGCATCGTCAATTACTAAAGCTTTTCTTCCAACTACGTATTTAGGGTCAGGTATTTCAGTTTTGACTGCCAGCTTAGCCTGAATTCGTGAGTTGGTATCAGTTATGGCAGCATATTGATTCTTTCTGTCGCCTTCTGGAGAGGTGCGAAAGTCTATATGAGGTACGCCAAAAGCAGAAGCAATTTTCTCTCCTAAAGGTCTGGCAGCCGGCTCTACTGATCTTGGCAGAGAGCCCCACCCTTTTAAGGGTGGGGGTGAATGC
>CAYNRM010000094.1:0-5044 GCA_964399555.1 uncultured Gammaproteobacteria bacterium
TTACAAGGCTCTCCATTCATAGTGCCACCACAGGACGTTAATATTCCTATGCCAACCTACCAGCCTGAACCTCAGGCTCAACCAATGCAAACTGTAGCGAGTGAACCTCAATTCAATTTCAGCCAACCTGGCCAGTCAGTTTCTCAAACCCAGCCTCTTTCTCAAATCCCTGCCGGCCAAGCCGAGGGCTTTGATCTAAGAAAAGTTTTCCAAATTCCCGGCATGCCCTCAGGCGCGCAGCCATCAAACCCTCAGCAAAATGCCCCGGCTCCAATCCCGACAGTTGAACAAATCTACCAGCCATCAAGCGGAAACCACGAATACGAACCCACTCCTCAACCCCAAATACCAGACGCCGCTAAAGTTTCAATGGAAGAACGCCCAATGGGCGAAATTGCTCAATCCACTAACCCCGAAATCGAATCAACCCCAACCCCAGACTGGCTAGTCCCAAAAATCTTCAAAGGCGGAAATTTAGGCTAGCCTATTTTTACTAATCCCCCAAGATCATAATGTCAGAACCTTTACGTATATATCCATATAAATTACCAGAAACCTCAAGAAACACAGAATTCTCGAGCAGAGTTCAAAAGCGCCTACAGGAAGCACTAACACCTAAAAGATTACTCCAGACAGTCGCTAATAGCCTAATAGCGGACTGGCTGGTATCCAAAAAATGGAAAGTAGAAGGAAAAAGGGGACTTCTGGCAAAAGTCGCCATGGTATCTGTACTTAAGACCTCTCAGGATTGGGTTGTCGGATTGGTTAATAGTCAAAGAAAGACAGTGGTTGATATCTATATCGACCTCAATAAGCGTTAGAGCCATTGCGTATTCAAAGCTAATCTGCTAAAATTCAAAAACTTAATAAGTATTACTTCTTGGTACCGAGGTTATACGATTAATTATTGAGTAGAGGAGATACCAAATAATGCCACTCGATCCAAAAATCAAACAACAAATAATCGAAGAGTTCGCCACACACCAGGGCGACACTGGTTCACCTGAAGTTCAAGCCGCTTTACTCTCAGAACAAATCAAAAACCTTACCGACCATTTAAAAGAGCATCCTCACGATATCCATTCCCGCAGAGGCCTGCTTTCCATGGTTAACCGCAGAAGAAGATTACTCCAGTACCTGCTTAAAAAAGACGCCGATAGGTATAAGTCAGTTATTCAAAAATTAGGTTTGGCTAAGTAAATTATTCCTCTTTGTCCCTTACTCTTGACACAGTGTTTAAAATAGAATATTGGTGGGTTATTTATGATCTTCAAAAAAATCAGTTTCGATGGCGGTAAAAATTTCTACATTGCACCCTCCTGGAATCAACTTGGGCATTTATCTTTTAAATTAGCCAAACAAATTTTAGCAAAAGGCAAAAAATACGATCGAATCATAGTTATCGCCAAAGGTGGTTTAACCTGGTCCCGTGTTTTATCAGATTACCTGCAAATCCCGGAAATCGAATCTATCAGGATAAAATTATATCGGGGGATAGGTAAAGCCTTTAAAAAGCCAAAAATTATCCAGGAAATTAAAGCTGACATTTCCGGCGAACGAATTCTCCTATTTGATGACGTTGCCGATTCTGGAGCCACTTTAGAATTCGTCGAAAAGCTGCTTTTAAAACAAGAGGCAAAATCTGTAGATACCTCGGCTCTATTTTTTAAACCAGCTTCCAAAGTTACTCCGGATTTCTTCGATCACCAAACCGATGCCTGGATAGTTTTCCCCCACGAAATCAGGGAATTTATTGAAGAAACTTCCCTTGAATGGCTTAAAAAAGGGATTAGTAAAAAACAGGCAGCCGCTAGGTATGCCAAACTGGATCTACCGGAGGATCAGGTAAAGTATTTCCTCGAACAAATTAAGTCGTAAGAGAAGAGTTTGCATTTTTGGATTGATATAGTATATAATAGTCAAGTTGGCAGATTGGAAATTGCAAATTGAAGATAAAAGTCTTTTGTCTTGAGTTACCAGTTTCCAAAATCTCCCACAACACGTATCCGCAATTTTTATAATGCAAAAAGTTATTACTAAAGAAACAGATTTAAACGGTACTAAGTTCATACTTGAAACCGGAAAATTAGCTCTCCAGGCTGACGCTGCTGTTATGGCCACTCTTGGAGAAACTATCGTCCTCGCAACAGTCGCAACTAAACCTCTAACAGAGGACAAAGGTTATTTTCCTTTATCAGTTGAGTATGTTGAAAAACATTACGCCTCTGGACGCATCACACCTCAAAAATTCATCAAAAGAGAAGGCCGTCCTTCTGAAAAATCAGTTCTCTCCGGTCGTGCGATAGATCGCTCAATCAGACCTCTTTTCCCTAAAGATTTCCAAGACAGCGAAGTTCAGGTAATCATCACAGTCCTTTCATTTGACGGAGTCAATGATCCAGTTATGTTGGCCATGAATGCCGCTTCTGCTGCTTTGTCAATTTCTTCAGTTCCCTGGGCCGGACCTTTAGCCGGAGTCAGAGTAGGGGAGTTAGAAGGCGCTTTGGTAGTAAGCCCTGAAATGACAGCTTTTGAAAACTTAAGTCTTGAGGTCGTAGTGTCCGCAACCGACAAGCTCGTGACCATGATTGAAGCTAAAGGTAAACAAGTCAAAGACGAAACAGTCTTTGAAGCTATTAAACAAGGACACTCAGCAGCGGCCCCAATACTCAAATTAATCAATGAATTAACTAAAGAAGCTGGCAAAGAAAAAATGTCTTACAAATCAAATCTTGATGGTATAGACGAGAAATTAATGCAAACAGTCAAAAAAGACATCCAGGAAAGAATCGAAAAAGCCCTTTTTGATACCAAACACACTTGGCACGACACTACGGCCTCTTTAATTAAAGCTGAAGTAACTGCAGTTTATATTGAGCAATTAACTTCAAACCAAATCGCTGCCATCTTTGACAAAATCGCCAAACAAATCATGTCAGACACCATTTTAAATAAAGGCAAAAGAGTCGACGGCCGCAAGATGGAAGAAATCCGCGAAATCACCATGGAAGTCGGACTTCTCCCAAGAGCTCATGGCTCAGCCCTTTTCCAAAGAGGCGCCTCTCAATCTCTTTCTATTGCCACACTAGGCTCACTCGCAGCCTCTCAAACCCTTGAAGGTATGGAAGGCGAGGGCACAAAAAGATTCATGCATTACTACAACATGAGCATCAATCCTTTCTCCAGCGGTGAAGTCAAAAGAATCATGTCCCCAAACAGACGCGATGTTGGGCACGGCAATTTAGGCGAAATTTCTTTAGCGCCAGTTCTACCAGCAGAAGCTGATTTCCCCTACGCCATCCGCGTTGTTTCCGAAATCTTAGGTGCTAACGCTTCTACTTCCCAGGCAGCTATCAGCGGAGCAACACTTGCTATGCTTAACGCCGGAGTCCCGATCGAGCCAGTCGCCGGAATCGCATTAGGCCTTATTACTGACCACTCAGACGACAAAAAATTCCAGGTCATCACTGACATGCAGGCCACAGAAGACTTCTATGGAGAAATGGATTTCAAAGTCGCCGGAACTGTTAACGGAGTCACCGGAATCCAAATGGATACCAAATTACTCGGCCTAACTTTTGAAATAATCGAAGAAGCTCTAAGGCAGGGGAAACAGGCTAGAGAATCAATCTTAGCCAAAATGAAAGAAGTAATGCCAAAAGCCAATCCACTTTCTAAATACGCTCCAAAAATCGAAATCACTCATATCAAACCTGAAGAAATTGGCATGTTAATCGGCCCTGGTGGTAAAAACATCAACGGTATTATCGGACGAACCGGCGCTCAAATCGACATTGAAGACGACGGAATGGTCATGGTTTCCTCTATGGATCCTGAAGCGATTAAAAATGCTTTAGCTGAAATCGAAGGCATGTTCAAAAAAGTAAATCCAGGTGAAGAATATGAAGGTAAAGTAGTCAGACTAGCCGCATTCGGAGCTTTCGTTGAAATCCTCCCCGGCAAAGATGGCTTAGTTCACGTCTCTCAAATGGCTGCAGGTAGAGTTGAAGACCCTGCCGATGTAGTTTCAGAAGGCCAAATGGTCAAAGTTCGGGTTGTCTCAGTCGACCCAATGGGCAAAATCTCTCTCTCAATGCTTTTCGGTGACGACAGAAAACCAGAATCCGAAGGACGCCCAAGCGGAGGCAGTGGAGGATTTGGTGGCGGAGATAGAGGCGGATACCGCCCAGGTGGCGATCGCGGAGGCAGTGGATCCGGCGGCGGTCAAAGACGTGATTTCGGCAGACGTGATGATAGAGGCGGACGCGGTGGTGGATCTCGTGGCAGTAGATAATTCTCAGAAATCTCAAATCAATTAAACTCCTATTGTGTTAAAATCTCAAAGATTAATATGAATTTTAAGTCTAAAAAATGGACAATCCCTCTTCTATTGGTTCTAATATCCTTAGCTATTGGAGTGTTTCTTCTGGTTAGTTTAGGATCTGATTTCTTTAAAGGCGATTTAAAGTCCAGATTTTTAGGTAATTTCTCTCAAAACCCTTTTAAGAAACAAAGTCAGGTTACAGCCTCGTTAGTTGACTCAAAAATAAATTTGAATTTTGACTTAATTCCGGAAGACAAAGCTAAATTCGCTTGGTTTATTGAAAACTGGTTTGAAACAAGCGAAGAAATTACCAGTTTAAGTTTTGGTATTGACGAAAACATGAAGGCTATGCTCGCCCAAAACCTGCCAGTTGATCTAAAACTAATAGTGGCAGAAAAATCTTTAACATTTAACAGTAGCATCGTCCCCGACCTTCAAAACCCTCTTGTAAAAAGCGATATAGAATTCGCAACCGGCTCCTCAAAGCTGAATGTTCAATACACAGATTCTGGAAAATATCAGCTTAAAGTAGAAGATCCAAGTGACCTGGCAAACTACGCCACCTCCTCGGGCAAATTAACAGCTTCTTCCAAACTCGAAGGGTTATTTAAAACCCTTCCCAAAGTCGCTACAATAGAGATGCGCGTCAACGGAAAGAACATTTCTGGACTAATTAGGCTGAAATAAATATATGGATCCAACTGCCCAAACCACGAGTAC
>CAYNRM010000095.1:0-4282 GCA_964399555.1 uncultured Gammaproteobacteria bacterium
GGCGGAATTGCTTGGGGATTGGGATCAGTAATTGGAGCCTCAATTATCGTTGCCATTTTTGTTTGGGTTCTAAATTTGCTGGGTCTATTCGATTTAGTGAAAGATTATTTCCCCCAGAGATACTCATAACCTAACCCATAACCATCTTACATATTGACACTACCTGCTTAAAGTACTAAGTTTATTCTATGAAATTAACTCTCATGCGCAACATCGTCGTTACTACCCTCACCACCGGAATTTCCGGGGGCTGACGCTTTGTGGTAATTTGCAAAGCTCAGACGCCTCCCGGTTGGGAGGCTTTTTTTTGTTCAGATTGTTAAAGATTCTGTCCGAATAAAATCAGGCAATGTTCAGTTTAAGTAGTTATAGTAGGAAACGAAAATGGTAAACACTTATTTAGTTAGCAGTTTAGGACAAATTATTTTAGATTCAGCTACTGAGTCTAAAAAAAAGCAGGCTAAATCAGTCTTAATCGAAAATTCCGATGAAGTGACTGCTGTAGAATCTTCAGAGGAAGATTGTGAGCAATGTGCTGTAGAAAAATTGCATAAAACCTGCACAATTTGTGGAGAATAATTTAGGTTCTATAGTTGGGCTATGAGAAAGCCCGGTTATTTGGTATATTAAGCATCTTATGAATAAAATTGTTGATCTGAATGCACTTAGACATACCTGCGCCCACTTACTGGCAGCCTCTGTTCTGGAGCTCTATCCTGATGCTAAAAATGCCATCGGTCCTTCTATCGAGAATGGCTTTTACCAGGATTTTGATCTCGGCGACGTTAAAATTTCCGAAGATGACTTAGTAGTAATTCAAAAGAAGATGTCCGAAAAGTTAAAAAGTTGGGACAATTTTGAATTCAAGGAGGTTTCCGCTGACCAGGCAAAAAAAGATTTTGCTAAAAACCCCTATAAGCTTGAGTTAATTTCTGAATTTGCAGAAGGTGGCAAAGCAATAACAGAAACAATCCAAGGCGATTTCTTAGACTTATGCAAAGGCGGTCACGCGCAGTCACCTAAAGAGCAAATCCAAAATTTCAAGCTTCTTTCTATAGCGGGAGCATACTGGCGTGGCAATGAAAAAAATAAAATGTTAACCCGCATTTACGGAACCGCCTTTCCAACTCAAAAAGAGCTTGATGAGTATCTAGAAAAATTGGAACAAGCTAAACTTCGGGATCATAGAAGACTCGGTAAAGAGCTAGACCTATTCGTTTTCTCAGACCTAGTAGGCTCTGGCCTGCCTTTATTTACCCCCAGAGGCACAATCTTAAGAACAAAACTTCTGGGGTTTTCTGAAGAACTCCAAGAAGAAAATGGCTACGAAAGAGTTTTCATCCCACACATTACCAAGACGGAGCTTTATAAAAAGAGCGGTCACTGGGATAAATTTGGAACTGAGTTATTTTTGGTTAAAAGCCAGGAAACTGATGAGGATTTCGTTCTAAAACCAATGAACTGCCCTCACCACACTCAAATATATGCTTCTAGAAAAAGGAGCTATCGTGAACTTCCTATTAGATACATGGAAACCACAGTTCAATACCGTGATGAAAAATTAGGGGAATTATTAGGTCTATCGAGAGTCAGAGCAATTACCATCGATGATTCACACGTCTTCTGCCGCCCTGACCAGGTAGAGGAGGAATTCAGGCGAATAATGGAAATGATCAAAAAAATGTATTCAACCTTAAAGATGAACTTCCATGCCCGACTATCTTTTAGAGATGATGCTGACAAATATTTAGGAGATAAAAAGCACTGGGATGCGGCTCAAAAAACAATTGAAGATGTGGCCAAAAAACTAAACCTTGATTACACAATCGCCGAAGGTGAGGCAGCTTTCTATGGTCCAAAAATTGACATCATGGTTGTCGACTCCCTAGGTCGTCAATGGCAATGCGCTACTCAACAACTAGACTTCGTCCAACCTGCCAGATTTGGCTTAACCTACACAGACTCTGACGGGATAGAAAAAACTCCCTTCATGATCCACAAAGCTTTATTGGGTTCTATCGAACGCTTCCTCTCAGTCTATATCGAGCACACCGCCGGAAACTTCCCGGTTTGGCTTGCTCCAACTCAAGTGACAATAATCCCAATCTCAGAAAAACATAACGACTATGCTGACAAAATGTATAAAACATTAAAAGAAAAAGGGGTGCGCGTCGAGACAGACTATCGCAACGAAAAAATGCAGGGCAAAATTAGAGACGCTCAAAAATCAAAAGTCCCTTTCATGCTTATCCTGGGCGATAAAGAAGTAGAGGCAGGCACTATAACCGTCAGAACTCGCGAAGGCGAAAACCAATTCGGCGCCGACTTAGGTAAGTTTCTGGAAGAACTTTTGGAGAAGATTAACAGTAAATCATAAACTGTTGCTTATCAGCCTCAGGCTGTGCTAAAATCTCTCTATAGAAACCTAGGAGGGTTTACTTTTTTCTTGTATAAAAAATATCAGCCAAAACCGCAAGGTAAATATTACCGGACTAATTACAACATTCCCGGTGGAGATCTGTTGGTTGTTGATGCTTTAGGCGAAAAGCTTGGGGTAATGAGCAAGGAAGAAGCGCTAAGTAAGGCAAAAGCTGCAGGACTTGATCTTGTAGAAATCGCCCCAATGGGAAAACCTCCCGTAGCAAAAATCATCGAGTTTCAAAAGTTTAAATACGAAGAGGGTAAAAAAGAACAGGCGGCAAAGAAACATGCTAAAGAAGTTGAGCTTAAAGAAATTTGGCTCACACCCAGAATCGCTGAACACGATTTGCAGACCCGATTAAGAAGGGTTGAAGAATTTATTGGCGACAATAATAAAGTCATGTTCAGGGTTAAGTTTAAAGGACGCGAAATGGCTCACGTCGATATCGGTTTCACTCTTTTAAGGAGGGTAATGGATATCCTAGGAGATAAAGTTGGAGTTGAAAGAGATGCCAAACTGGAAGGCCGAAGCATCACTTTGATTATCGGCAGAAGCACAAGGGTGAATAAAGAGACACGAGATACGAAATAAGAGATAGCACTAATAACCTATTACGTATCGCGTATTTCATATCACGAAAATAAAATGAAAATAAAGCGTAAAACTAAAAAAGCATTAATGAAGAGAGTTAAGATTACCGGAACTGGTAAGATTATGCGTTCTCATCAGTTAAGGTCAGGTCACTTGAGGAGAAATAAATCTAAAAAAACCTTAAGAACGCACGCAGTACCAATCGAGATGCATTCAACAGCAGCTAAAGCCGTCAGGAGAATGCTCGGAATCTAGTATGGCTATTAAGGTAAGAAAATTTAAAAAAAAACTTGCCTCAAAACCTATTAGAAAAAAAGCTGATCCGGTATTGTCGGTTGAATTAATTAAAAAGGAAACGCTGGAAAAGTTTAATGAGGCTTGGAAAAAATTGATTTCTAAGTTCAAAAGCTTTAAACTAGCAAATTAGGAAAAAATATGTCAAGAGTAAAAAGGGGAGTAGTATCAAAAAGAAGACACAATAAAGTTATGGAGCTCACCAAGGGCTACAGACTTGGTCGTTCAACAACAATCAAACAGGCTAAAGAAGCCCTACTTCACGCTGGAAAATATGCCTTTGCCGGTAGAAAGCAAAGAAAACGCGACATGAGAAGAATGTGGATAGTCCAATTAGGCAACGCCGTCAGAGCCGAGGGCAATTCCTACTCCCAATTCATCAACCAAATGCTTAAAAAAGGCATAGTCCTGGACAGAAAAATCCTAGCCGACCTAGCAGTCAACAAACCCGAAGACTTCAAAAAAATCTACTCCCAAATAGTTTCCTAATCAGACCAGTCATCCCAGACTTGATCAGGGATCCAGTAGTCTCTATCCAGATTCCAGCCTTCAAAAAGATAATCAGAGAATCTCAAGATATAAATTTTGCCATCCTGGATTTTCTTTCTCTGTCAATACTAACTTCCACTTCCCGCTAAATCTCTCTGGATCCTGGATCAAGTCCAGGATGACATACCATCTAGCATATAGTAAACCGCAGTGATAAAATTTGTCCCATGCGTGAGGATCTGAACAATTTACAAAAAAAGTATACAGCCGAACTGAATGAAGCAACTTCTTTAAAAAAACTTGATGAACTTTTCTTAAAGCTTTTCGGTAAATCAGGCGAGATAACAACATTCCCAAAAAGTTTTCCCAGCCTTCCTAAAGATGAGGTAAAAGTTATCGCCCCTTTGTTTAATAAAACCAAACAGGAATTAGAATCAGCATTAGAAAAGAGACGTGAAGAAGTTAAGCTAGCCGGTTTCAAAAAAA
>CAYNRM010000095.1:4292-4988 GCA_964399555.1 uncultured Gammaproteobacteria bacterium
TCCCATTACCCAATTCGAAGAAGAAATCGTCCATGCTTTCGCTAAGCTGGGCTTCCAACAATTCGAAGCTCCTCACATCGACTCCGACACCTATAATTTTGAAAAACTTAATATTCCCCAAGAACATCCGGCCAGAGATCTTTGGGATACGCTTTATATTGATCAAACTTACCTCGGCCCAAACCCCAGCAAACTTCTTTTAAGAACCCATACCTCAAACTCCCAAGTCAGAATTATGGAAAAATTCCAACCACCAATCCGGCTTATGAATTTAGGCCGATGCTTCCGATATGAAAATGTTGACGCTAGACACGAGCACACTTTTGAACAATTCGAGCTAATCTATATTGATAAAGGCTTATCTATGGCAAATCTCTTATATCTTTCAGAATACTTTTTCCAGGCAATTTTCGGCTACGATGTTAAAGCCAGACTTAAACCTAAATACTATCCCTTCGTTGAACCCGGAGCCGGGGTAGACGGCTTATGTATTTTTTGCAAAGGCAAAGGCTGCAAGATCTGCGGCGGAGTAGGGTGGTTAGAACTGGCAGGCGCCGGCATGATCCATCCAACAGTTCTAAAAAACGGAGGCATTGATCCCGACATCTACTCAGGCATAGCCTGGGGAGTAGGCCCTGGCAGAATGGCCATGCTAAGACATGAAATTAACGATTTACGTTTATTTAATTCAGGCGA
>CAYNRM010000096.1:0-4984 GCA_964399555.1 uncultured Gammaproteobacteria bacterium
CAATCTGCCTTAAGATAAACTTAATAATCGCTAGCACTATTTACTTATCCTACCACAGCTCTAATCAAGATTTTAGAATACTTAAGAACGCTTCTTGGGGGATTTCTACTCGGCCGACCATTTTCATTTTGGCTTTGCCTTTTTTCTGTTTGTCTAAGAGTTTGTCTTTTCGGGTTCTGTCTCCTCCGTAGAGGCCGGCGGTGACGTCTTTTCTGAAGGGGCTTATTGTTTCGCGGGCGATTACGGTGCCGCCGATTGTTGCTTGCAACGCTATGGCGAAGTTTTGGCGAGGGAGGACGTCTTTTAGTTTAGATATGAGTCTGCGGCCGGCAGATTCGGCTTTATCTTTGACGGTGACGAAAGCCAGGGCGTCGACTTTTTCGCCTCCGACTAAGATGTCGACTTTGGCGGCCTGGACTGGGCGGAAGTCCATGAATTCCCAATCGAGTGAAGCGAAGCCTGAGGAGACTGATTTTAGTTTATCGTAGAAATCGGTGATCATTTCAGAAAGGGGCATTTCGTAAATTAACTCGACTTGCATTCCATAATGGATCATATTCACGAATTTGCCCCGCTTCTCTTGGACTAATTCCATAACTTTGCCGATGTAATCCTGGGGGCAGAACATTTGGAGTTTAATCCAGGGCTCATCAATGGTTTTCATCTGCGATAAATCGAGGTCGGCGGGGTTGTGGACTATTACACCGTTTACCAAATATTCGACTGAAGGAGCTGTTGCCAGAAGGTCAACATTGAATTCACCTGATAAGCGCTCCTGGACGACTTCAGCGTGTAGAAGTCCTAAGAAACCGCAGCGGAATCCGGAACCTAAGGCGGCTGATTGTTCCATTTCGTACGAGAAAGCGGGGTCGTTTAGTTTAAATTTGGATAAGGCTTCTTTCAAATCGAAATATTCACTTGAATCAATCGGGTACAGACCAACGTATACCATTGGTTTAACCTCCTTGTAACCAGGGACCTGACCTTGATCAAATGAGGTGGAGATTGTATCTCCGACCCTGACCTGGTCTGAGACTTTGACGCCTGTGGCTATATAGCCGATCTCGCCGGCTTTTAAACTGTCCACTTCTTTTAATTGAGGAGCAAAGTAGCCTTTTTCCAGGACCTGACCTTCAAATTTAGTACCTAAGAAAACTATTTTTGTCTGCACAGGTGGAACTGTTCCTTCAACAATTCTAACCTGGGCGACTACCCCTTTGTAGGTGTGGAAGAAAGAATCGAAAATTAGAGCTTTTAAAGGCTTGTCTATTTCCTGTTTTGGGGCGGGGACTCTTTCGATGACGGCTCTTAAAATCTCCTCGATGCCGATGCCTGATTTTCCTGAAGCGAGAATTATTTCAGATTCTAAAAAGCCGAATGTGTCGATTAATTGTTTTCTATATTTCTCAACGTCGGCATTTGGTAGATCAATTTTGTTTAGGACCGGGATTAAAACTAAGTTTTGTTCTAAAGCTGCCAGGCCATGCGATAAAGTCTGAGCCTGAATTCCCTGAGTGGCGTCGACTAATATTACAGCACCTTCAACAGCGGCTAAAGCTCGGGAGACTTCGTATGAGAAATCGACGTGGCCGGGAGTATCGATGAGATTTAGGGTGTAGGGTATAGCGTTTAGGGTGTAGTTAAGGCGGACCGGGGCAAGTTTAATTGTGATTCCCCTCTCGCGCTCCAATGCAAGTGAGTCCAGCATTTGTTCCTGCATTTTATCTTTAGCAACTGTGCCAGTTATTTCGATTAGCCTGTCGGCTAGAGTTGATTTACCGTGGTCGACGTGGGCGATGATTGAAAAATTCCTTATATTCATTTGAGGTATTGTAACTTATAGCGCTAAGAATCTGAAACTTTGATGATTTAGGACTTATGACTGTCATCCATTATTTCCTGGGTTTCCGGAGAGAACTTAACTTTGGTAAATTTCTTGATCAGGTCAAGAAAAGTTTTTAACTCTTTAACATCTAAGAGCCAAACCAGGACCAAATAAATTCCCAGACCAACTGCAGAGGCAATGCCGGTTAGGAGTAATAGATTAATAGTCCGGGTGGTATCGAAAACCAACTGATCCAAAGCTTTCATAGGAATGTACAAAGCAAAAGCTGAGGCTGAGGCCGCAACAAGCATTTTAAGAACCGGGATTGTTAAATTTGTATTATTAAAACCGTTAATTTTTTTGTTTAGAAAATAAATTAGTAAAAAGGCGCTGAGGATGGCTGAGATCGAGTAAGACAAGCCGATACTCCAAACATCAAGGTGAAAATATAATACGAAAAGAGAACTAAGAACCAAATTAACTGTGACTGAGATGAGAGAAACTATTACCGGAATTTTGGTATTCTTCATTGCGTAAAAAGCTCTGACTAAAAGAAGGACCACAGATTGCGCTGCCAGACCGATGGCAAGTAAGGCTACTGTTCTACCGGTCAGAACAGTATCAACCCAGGAGAATTGTTCGGCTCCGAAAACTAATCTAACAACGGGAATCCTGAGAACTATTAGAATTGCGGCTGCTGGTAAGGTCAAGAAGAGAATTTGGTGCATGGTAGTCAATAGCGTTATTTTGAAAGATTCGATTTCGTTTCTGGCGTATTCTTTGGAGAGAACAGGCAGGGCGGCCTGGGCGATAGTGGCGCCGAATAGGCCAATTGGGACTGTGAATAAATGCTGACCGAATGTTAAAAGGGTAATTGATGAAGTGGAGATCATAGAGGCTAGCGCAATGCCAACGGTTTCACTGATTTGTTCGGCTACTAAACCAATGTTACGGATGCTCATCAGTTTAAAAACGTCCCGTACTCCACTGTTAAAAAAATCAAACGATAATTTGTATTTGAAGCCTAATGATTTAACGAGCGGGAGTTGGACTAAGACATGAAGAATTGCACCAAGTAGTACTCCATATCCTAAACCAGGAATTCCGAAAATTGGGGTGAGGAATAATATGCCGCTTATTATGCCTAAGTTATAGAAGATCGGGGCAAGGGCGGGAATAATAAATCTTTGGTAGGTAGCGGCGATGCCATAGAAAAATGTACCAACTACCAAAATTAATTGGGCTACCAGGATAATCCTGGTTATTTCATCGGTTAGGGCCTTTTGAGCTCCCTGGAAGCCTGGGACGAATAAGGAATTTAGTGGGCCAACAAAAATTATCGCGAATAAGACTGTGATTCCAAAAACCAGGAGTGATAAGTTTAAAATACTTGAGGCGAATTTAAAGGCCTCATCCTCCCCTTTTTTATGTAGAATGTCAGCAAATACCGGGATGAAAGCTACAGATAAGGAGCCGAAAATCAGAATTTGGAATAATAGATCGGGTAAACGGAAAGCGGCAAAAAAGATTGCGGCTTGGGAAGTATCAAAATTTTGGACTAGTAGCCGGTCACGGATTAAGCCCAGGAAACGCGAGGCGAAAACAGCGATCATTAAAACTGTTGCGCCGGAGAGAATGCTATTTTGTCTTGTTGCCAACAGATTCAGAAAGGATTTAACCATTGATTACATCTTAATTTAGCTACCAGGTTTTTTAAAGAACCAGGTTTTAAATTTTGTGCGCGGAAGTGTTGCGCTGCAAGCTGATCCTGTGTTACTATTCCCCACATGCCGTTACTTAAACAAGCACGAAAGAAAATGCGCCATGACAGAAAGCGCACCTTACAAAATAAAGAAAAAAAGATCGCCTTGAAAAAGACGGTTAAGATGATGCGCAAGACACCAAGCTCCCCTAATTTAACAGCAGCTTTCTCCAAACTTGATAAGGCAGTTAAAACTAATTTGATCCACAAGAACAAAGCTAATAGGTTGAAAAGCCGACTGGCAAAGACGCTCGCAAAAGATGCTAAACCTTCCGCTAAATAATTGAGGTGAAATTTCCCAAAGAACTATTTATCCCTGTTAGTATTTCTTTTCTTTCTTTAGTTTTTTCTTTAGTAATTTTGCCTTTTATTTCGTTGAATTTATTTCATAACCCCCGAATAGCTGAACTGGGAGTTTTAGAAGCCTGGACTATTTGGGATGCTCCTCATTATTTAGATCTGGCAGATAGTTGGTATAAGTCTACTGGTGATGATGCATTTTGGATTGTGTTTTTGCCACTATTTCCTATTTTAGTTGCTGTGGCTGATTTTATACCTTTTTTTAGTATTCTAAATTCAGGGTTTTTAATCGCAGCAATTTGTGCATTAGCGTCTTCAGTAGTTTTTTATAAATTATTAAGACTTGATGAGAATACGATTGTGTCCCGGTTTAGTGTCCTATCGTTGTTTGTTTTTCCTACCTCGTTTTTTCTATTTTTGCCATATCCGGAATCGGTCTTTTTACTTTTAATACTCCTGTCATTTCTTAATCTCAGGAAAGGTAACTTCTTGATCGGGAGTGTATTTGCGATGCTGGCGACAGCGACTAAGATTGCTGGGCTGGCTTTGATTCCGGTGATATTTACAGAGTTAATACTCCATCATGTTAAATTTCAGAAGAAGGCGAAATTTATAAATGCGTTTTTGGTTTTGAATTTACCAATTCTAGGATTTCTGTTTTACCTTTATATTAATTACTCGACTTTTGGGGATATTCTATATTTTCTGCAAGCACAGAACCAGAATTGGAATACTGGTTTTGCGCCTGTAGTGCCGGCTTTCAAGCAGGCTATAAGTTTTACATCCGATCCGGAGTTCGAGAGCGCAATTTATTTAGGATTTGGCCAAATGGCAGCATTTATAATGTCTTTGGTCACAGTTATTTATTCATACTTTAAGTTGCGCAGGAGTTATTTTGTTTTTTCCCTGGCTTTTTTCTTAATATATGCCTCGATGAGCTTTTGGTTATCATTTCCACGCTACTTATTGAGTTTATTCCCTTTATTCATCATGCTCGGCCGGCTGTCCCAGAATAAAGTATTTCGAGGTTTGTGGGTTTTTTTGTCAATTATATTGTTGTTTGTTTTTGGAACTATCGCTCTTGAGCACGGCTCAGT
>CAYNRM010000097.1:0-4821 GCA_964399555.1 uncultured Gammaproteobacteria bacterium
GACCTGCTTTCCTTGCGTGGTGTTGCTTATGAAGTCGCCTCACTTCTGGAATCTGATGTTAAATTTGAAGAGCCTAACGAAACTGAATTTGCTTGGGCCGGTAAAAAACTTCCGGAGTTAAAAGTAGAAATTAAAGACGAAGTAGCTTCGCCCTTCTATGCGCTAGCAAAAATCGAAGGCTTAAAAGTTGCCCCTTCTGACAACGATGCCAAACAAAAACTTGAAGATTCTGGCCAAAGAAGCATCAATAACATTGCCGACATCACTAATTTGATAATGCTCGAATACGGTCAACCCCTACATGCTTTCGATGCCAAAGAAGTAGAGGGGGAGACCATCATAGTCAGAAAAGCCAAAGAAGGCGAAGAAATAATAACGCTGGATAGTAAAGTACGAACCCTAACCAAAAACGATCTCCTAATTACCGATCCTAAAAAACCAATCGGTATCGCCGGAGTCATGGGTGGGGAGAACACCGAAGTCACAACTAAAACCCAAACTATCTTACTGGAAGCAGCAATTTTCGAACCAACAGCCTTAAGAAAAACAGCCACCAGATTAGGCATGCAATCTGAAGCCAGCAAAAGATTCTATCACGGCTTAACTAAAAAAAGACTGCTTCAAGCCTTAGACGCCGCAATAAAAGCCCTGGAAAAATCAGGAGGCAAGCTTACTGCACTTACAATTATCGATAAATATACTGACTCGCAAACCCAGATAAAACTTCGGGTTGCCAAAACAAACTCACTCATAGGTTTAGACTTTCAGGACGAAGAAATCAAAAAGCTGCTCAGTAGGCTTAATTTCACAGTCAAAGAAGAAAAACCCCGCGTTTTCGAGGTCACACGCCCATATTGGCGTCTTGATGTAAATATTGAAGAGGATCTAATCGAGGAAGTTGCTAGAATTTACGGTTATGACCGGATTCCTTCGAAAGTTCTCCCAGGAAAAATCCCGGAAAAGATTGATCAAAAATTGTTCGAGTTAATTGATTCACTAAAAAAACAACTAATGCATCAGGGACTTTCAGAAATCCATACTTACTCTTTTTATTCTACCAACGTCCTAAATGCTCTAGGCTGGGATGACGACAATAAAAAATACCTTATTAAACTGGAAAATCCCATGTCCAAAGAAACAGAGTATATGAGAATGAACGTTTGGCCAAACTTAACCGAGTCCTCAGTCAGCAATAACAAACATTTCGAAGATGTGGCAATTTTCGAAATAGGCAAAACCTACTTGCCCGGAGAAAAAGGTCAAACATCGGAAAAATACGTCCTCGCAGCCAGCCTCATCAGCGGTTCAGACAATCCAGTCGTCGAACTAATAAAAATTATACTCAAAACCTTCACCGCGTTGGAAATCCCAATCATCTTCGGAGACCCCAAACTCCAAGCCGATGCCAAGCGCCTCTTCCACCCCTTAAAATCAAAATCAATTATTTTTGAAGGCAAACACATCGGCGGCGCAGCCGAACTCCACCCCCAAATAGCCGACAACTTCGGCGCTAAACAAAGAATAGCTATTTGTGAAATTGATTTGGAAAGACTAATATCCTGATCTCCGAGAAGAACTGACTCATGTCACATTTATTAATCCTCTAGGACAATTACAGAGCCACAGTAACAGAAATTGATGAAGTGTGCTTCCCTCCGCTATTATCTTCTAATTCTACAGAAATATTATGCGTTCCCTTATCTCCGTTAGGGAATACCACATGAAATGCGTACGGCTCAGCAGTTTGTGAAGCTTTCGTAGCTCCATCAATACTCCAGACAACCTTCTTTACCCCAGCAGGAGAATTAGCCCGGGCTAGGATATCAAATTCTCTCGGCACATTTGAACCATTTGGAATATTAACAATTGAAATAACTCCTCCAGAATCTCCACCTGTTGAGAATCCCGGGATACCCGAACAACCTTTATCAGTACCTACGAAAAGGGGATTAGCAGCTGTTAAAACCCAGCTATTTATACCAACTTGCCATTTGCCTGCACCAGTTGGATCATCTTCCTTAAGCAAAATTACATCCTTATCTTCTGCATCTTCTCCATCGTTCGCCTGTCTGTGTGGGTTCACCTTACAAACCTTCAATCTCTGGTAAGACCCAGCTGCAGCAGTCGGTTCGGTGCCTTTTTGGAAATATTCGCGTCTTTTCGGAGCTCCTTCGCGAGGCTGGCCACCCATAACTGAATCAACCTCCATCTCACTAACACTATCAGGCTTGGCAGGCACCTCATTAGGCTTCCCCTTTAAAGCTGCGATCATAATCTTCTGCCAAATAGGGGAAGCTCCAGTCACACCTGAAGCAATTCTCGGATCCATGACCGTATTATCATTATTCCCGACCCAAACCCCGGCTACTATCAAAGGAGTGTAACCAATCGTCCAGTTGTCTCTTTTCTCATCGGTAGTACCTGTTTTTACAGAAACAGTTTTACCAGGAACATTCAAAATAGAATTAGATCCAAAAGCAGTAGTCCGGGCTCCGTTATCAGCTAAAATATTTGAAATAATAAAAGCAACTCCCTGATCTAAAACAGAAACCCCATCAGTCGGGCGATAATTATAAAGTTCCTTGCCTGATGAGTCATCAACTTTAAGAATCGAAATCGGCTCCTGTCGTCTGCCGGCATTAGCAAACACGCCGTACGAAGAAGTTAAATCAAGTAATCTAACTTCCCTTCCTCCCAAAGGTAACGATAACCCTACCCTGGACACGTTTTCTGCAGTCGGCTCCCAGGTAGTTAACCCCATTCGGTAGCCCAAGTCCAAATTGTTCTTAACCCCGACTAAAGCCGTCATTTTAACAGCTGGAATATTAAAAGAGTTACCCAACGCATAGCGAACCTGTGTCGGCCCCCTGAATTGTCCGTCATAATTTACCGGCATATATTGAGGCAAATCCGCCCCACCCGGAAATTCTGTTTTAACATCCATTAAAACATAAGATGCCGGATAACCTTTTAGCATGCCTGCGGCATAAGTTATCGGTTTGGTTGCCGAACCAGGTTGCCTTTCGCGGGTTACTACGTTCACATTCCCTTCAAAAGTACAGTTTTTACCCTCAGCACATCCCTCAGGCTCAGAAGGTGCGAAATAATCCTTGCTTCCAGCCATAGCCAAGATCTCCCCGGATTTAGGATCCAAAACAACAGCTGCCGCATTTCCAGCCTTGGATGTTTTCAGCTTGTCAGTCTCAGTCTTAACAATTTTCTCAACTTCTTCCTGTAATTTATAATCAAGTGAAGTAACTACTTTTAGCCCGCCTTGCTCAACAGTTTTCGTGTCATATTGTTCTTCTAACTTTTGCTTAACATAAAGGACAAAATGAGGTGCCTTAAACCCTAACTCCTGTTGTGAAGTCCGGTAAGTCATCTGCTGATTCTCAGCTCTAGATGCCTCTTCCTTAGTAATATACCCATCCTCAACCATCCTTCTCAAAACTTCAGCCTGTCTTACCTTCGCCAGTTCCGGCTGAGATCCGTATGGGGAATATCTTGAAGGGCTTTGTGGTAAACCAGCTAAAAGGGACGCTTCAGCCAAATCCAGTTCCGATGCCTTCTTGCCAAAATAAAGATTAGCTGCCGATTCAATACCATACGCCGTGCCACCATAAGGTATTTCATTAAGATACATCTCCAAAATCTGATCCTTCTCGTAAGCCCTTTCCACCTGAATTGAAAGGATTAATTCTTTAACTTTACGAACTAAAGATTGATCAGCAGTCAAAAGCGCATTCTTAACCAATTGCTGAGTCAAAGTAGAACCTCCACCCTCAATTCTTCTGTATATTATCAATCGGTAAAAAGACCGCAAAATCCCCCAAATATCAAACCCACCGTGCTTATAAAAATCTTTATCCTCAATAGAAATTGTCGCCTTCTTAACTACCTCCGGCACCTCAACTAGCTTCACAGGACTCCTGTTCTGCTCCTGAAAAATATCATAAAGCAATTCACCGTTACGATCGTAAATTTTGGTAGATTTAGCAACAAACCGACTTTGTAAATCTTCCGGAGAGGGGATTTGAGTAAAGAAATAAACAATCACCCCGACTACTACAACAGTCCCCACCAAAAACGACCAAAACACCAACTTAGACAAACCACTAAGAAACTTCAAACTTTTATTACGGGAATAGTCAGCGTACCGGGAAACTCTTTTTAAAGGCATACTAATTAATTGTAACAGGTATCATGGATCAAGTACTTAAACCAATGACTTATTATAGCAAAAAATATATTTGCAGCGCAGCTTTAAAATACCTTATATTAAAGTGTCCGGCTAATAGCTGACATTCGTACCACCATAGCAAACCTTACCTTTGATGTAGAAAGTGTTTACAGAAATTTGCATATATATAACTGAGCTGTTGATTAATTAATAAAACTTACACATCATGAAGTTAGATGGACATTTTATCTGGCTATGAGCCTGCAAATCTTCTCAAAAGCATTCGCTTAGGGATATATTCTTATTTTAATGCTCTCTCTCGTTAAGATTCTTTTACAGATTATTTGATACAACCACCAATAGCCATCTCACAAATGGATTAATTGTTGGAGCTGGTTATGTTTTCGTTCTAATCAACTACTTTAAGAAGTCTGATCGAGATTTTCTAGATCTGCTGGGCTTATTAATTGGAATTGTAGTCTTTTCACTCTTGAACTACTGGATAAAAAGAAAATCTTCAACAAGAATTAACTCCGTTGATAAGGAGTCGGACATTTTAGTTTCAAATTTACCCTTTTTTTATTTTGTCCGTAGGGTAGGAGTCGAACCTACTTGGCACAGATTTACAGTCTGTTGCATCA
>CAYNRM010000098.1:0-2429 GCA_964399555.1 uncultured Gammaproteobacteria bacterium
CTATAAAAGAACTTGGCTGGAGCTAAATGTACAAATTAATTATTTCTCCTAAAGCTCTTAAACAACTCAGAGAAATAAAACAGTCCCACCAAATGGCCGTGAGGTTGGCTTTTGAAGATATAAGAGATGATCCGACAATAGGGAAAGCATTGACGAGGGAATTAATAGACAGGTTTTCCTATCGGGTGAGTGTTTATAGAATTATTTATAAAATCAATAAGAAAGATAGAATTGTTAATATACTTACAGCCGGACACAGGGCGTCAATTTACAGTAAGTAATTAAGATTTTAGAAAGTGTTTTTCCACCAGAGTTTTAGGTTGTAGATGAGGCCGGAGGATTTTGGATCTAGGGTGAAGTTGGCGGTTTCGATATTGCCGCTTTTAGTGATTGAAAAGTTTTTTGATTGGGGAGCGTATTGGTTGTCTTCTAATACTAGTTGGTATTCTCCCTGAGGCAGGGTTAGGTTGTAGTTGCCGTTATTGTCGGTTTTAGTTTTACTAAAGTTGTCGTTAGTTTTTACTGTGATGTTTTGAAGATTTTCGCCTAAGGAATTTTTTATGTTTCCCTGGATTAAACCAGGAGAGAAGTATTTTTTTAATACCTCGTAGGCGGGTTTTAAATTGCTGCTATCGCTGACTAGGGAGGTAGTTCCTAAGGACAGCACCCAGTAGTTTAAGCCTTCGACGGAATCGCGGTTTTGGTAGAGGATTTTTAATATTCCTTCTATAAATTCAGCTTGCTCATTACCCGACATTGGGCCGTTCATGTCGGGGATGGGGGCGCCAAATTCGCTGACCAGGGTTTTAGTTTGGAAGTTGTTTTTGAAATATTTGATGTAAGAATCCATTCCTTCAGCATCTTTGACGTAATGATCTATGGCAACTATATTTCCTAAAATGTTGTAAGTTTGCTTGTCTGTTACAACGTCTTTAGCACGGCCGCCGATTATTGACTGGTGGACTTTAACCCATTTTTTTATTTTTCTGAAGCTGGCTTCGGTTTGTTCCTGTTGAGTTCTGATGAATTGTTGGTAATCTTTATCCGCTTCAGGTTGTGGCCAGAATCCAGCATTTTCGCATTCGGGACAGGGGTCGAAGATGTCACCCGACTCGAATAGATCAGTATTGTTAACTATGAATTCGTTAGTTTTTTCGAGATGTTGGGACGAACTCATGTTTTTTGGATATTCAAACCAGCCTTCCCAGTTTGACCAATTTCCTCTAAACCAGACTTTTAGATTCGCTTCGCGGGAATATTTAACCCATCTTCTTAAATATGGCAGGAATTCGGCATCGTAAGGGGTGTCTATCGCAACGTAATTGGCGCCGGTTTCTTTGATTATCCTTAATTCCTCTTTAATGTTGGCATCATAAGCTAAGTTATATAAATTCTCCCGGGCTTTATCGCGTGAAGTTTTCATGGTGTCGATTGAGCAAATTTCCCAGATGCAGGGTACTGATTGGGTTTTTGGAGATTCGAGGTAATCGGAGGAGATTGAGAAAAATTTGGGGATGACGCTTAATACGGAAATAATAAACGCCAGAAGCAGCAGCTTTTTTTTCATGGGCACAGGGCTATTCTTACCAGTTTTTTTCCGCTTAGTTTTAAGGGGCGGATTTTTAAATTGGTTTTTTATTTTTTGTTTAATCGGTCCTTTGGTAGATCGCGAATTTTTCATAGTTGTGTATCAATTTATATTTAGTTTTGAAGGTTGGATTTTCGCCTATCGCTTTATAAACCGAATCAGGGGGGAAAGACAAGACGGCAATATATTCAACATTTTCGCCCGGGTTTTTTAGGGCGTTAAACCAATACTCGCGGGTACCTTCGTGGATGTAGTTTTTCATTGGTAACCCGGTTCGGGCAACGAAGGCGTCGTGAGATGCCAGACTGGTTAAGATTAGACCTCCCTGGTAATTTTCTTTGAGCCACGAGCTTGCTTCAACTGTATAGTAAGTATTTTTAAGACCAGCAGCACCATCGGCTAGAGAGATTGGGGTACCTTCTTTCCAAAACATGAATAGTTGGGTTATCAGTAGTAGTGGTATGACAACCATACCTATTCTAAATGAGGCAAAAAGGCCCAATGTTAAAGCTATAAAAGGAATTGCCATCATGCCGTAACGGGTATTATACATTCCGGGATTATCAGAAGCTTGAGGAACGTTCATGGCTGATTGTCCAGCGTAAAGGGCAACTATATTAAAAAGGATTGGGGAGAAAGCAGCCGCAAAAATTAAGAGCATTTTTTTGTGTTTGATAAAAAAAGGAATAAAGATTGTTAATATTGCGGAAGTTATGAAAATGACCAGCCCGTTATTGCTGATGGCGGCCCACATATAATAAGTTACTGCATTGTAGATATTGCCTTCGGTAGGTAATTGGCCAACCTCTTTTAGTATTTTTTGTTGGGCGCGGGCAGAATA
>CAYNRM010000098.1:2439-4800 GCA_964399555.1 uncultured Gammaproteobacteria bacterium
ATATAGAGCATCGCCGAAAATGGCAAGATTCCAAAGCAACCGGAGGACAATACCGATTCCTCCCATAAAGACGAACAAAATAACCGAGCTTTCCGCTTCTTTTCGATTCTTAAAGCCCCAAATCCAAAAAGGTAAAAGTCCGCTTAAAGTTACGAATAAAAACCAGCCGTCGTAACGGATTAAGGTGGCACTGGCGACAAAAAAGCTGCAAATTAATAAAGATTGAATTTCCCAGGTTACTAAATATCGGGCGAGGAAATAAACAGACAAAACGAAAGTTGCTATTAAAAGTGGTTCGGTCATCGGGGTAGTTTGTAGATATAAAAAGTTAGGATTTAAAGCCATAACTCCGGCACCAATTATTCCACCAGTTACACTGCGAGTTAAAAGAACAATGGTTTTATATAAGAAGAAAACGCTGGCGATGTATGAAGCCATTGAAACAATACTCCCGGCAAATCCGGTGTGCCATAAATAATCATTCCAGGCGAAGGGGATCATCAAAAAATGGGGAAGCGGTAGCCAGACGGTACCGATCTGGGCGATTCCGGGAGTTAGGTTGTCTATGACTCGTCTGGCGATGTTTAGATGCGAGGCGGCATCGTTGTAGGTGAGGATGAAGTTATTTTGGTAGGAGAGGTAAAGAGCAGAGCACGAAAGTATTGTTGCAAGTAATAAAACTGTTTTATTGAAGAGTCCGGAATGGGTAGTCATTAGTTATTTATTTATAATGATGTCAGGTTTAGTTTTGATTTTGTAAATCCACATACCGTCATTATCATATACTCGATTATAGAACAAATCTAAGTTGGGGGAATCCTTCAAGAATTTTGTGACCTGATCGTCTTTGTTATATGAATCGAGTATAAGCCAAGTCGCGTATCTTTGAGGATCTTTAGTGGATTCCTTCCAGTACCTATCAGTTCCTTCATGAATATAGGTTTTATAGTCGACTCCCATTTGAAGCATTTGTGGGTCGTGTTTAAGAGCGCTGATCATAATTAAGCCGTCGTTATTATAATTTTGCTTCATCCATTCCATCATTGCTTTTTCTTTGGCAGTACCTTGAGTAATATTTCCAGAAACGTTTAGGGGAAGTTGAAAAATCAATACTATCCCAGGATACATATAGGTGAAAAACTGTATACATAATAATCCCAGCACGAGCATCTTCACCGCAAAGAATCGAATGTTAAACAAATATGAAATCAGGAGCGTGATCATAGGCAACATAAGTAGACCGTAGCGCATGTTAAATTCAGGAAATGCAAAAGTTGCTGGGTTCATTATGTTGGCGATCGTTAGATCAGGTTGATCAATTGGAGTATTTCTTTGGAGAGTCATAAGCATAAAGGCAAACATAGAAAAAGACAGTAGCACAGGCAAGAAGTAGAATGATTTTTCTTTCAGAGACTTGTACAAGACAATAGGTAGTGCGGCGGTCGCTAGTATGGTAGGTATTAATCCATTCATCCACACAATAGCAGTCGTATACTTGACCAAAGCTTGGATAAAAGTAATATGCTGCATGAATACATGTAATTGTGTTTTATCGTCACCAACAACATGAGAAGCTGTATAGTAGTTCTTCCAATACAAGGGGTCACCGAATATTGCGGTGAGGTAAATGGTCCAGAATAAAAAACCCAAAGAGCCTACCGCGGCGTAGATTACTGTGTTTCCTTCTGCAGAATGATACTTCTTAGTCCTAATCAACATATAAACAAAAACGATTGGAATAGATGACAGAAGAACCGCAAGCCCTTCATACCGGATTAGTGTGATGCAAGTGACTGCAATACCAGCCAAAATTAAGTGCTGTGTTCTATGACCGAATTTCATCCATTTTAGGAGATAGTATATTGAGGCAGATAAAGAGCAAAGAAATATAGATTCCGACATGGCAGTTGTTTGTAAGTAAAGGATATTTGTGTTTAAAGCGTATACGCTTATTGATAGTGCTGAGGCTATAAAGGAATTAGTTAGTATTTTTGCAGACTTAAATAGATAAAGTCCTCCTAGGACAAATGCTGTCATGGAGACAATAGATCCTGCTATTCCAGAATGCCATAGATTGTCGTTCCATATAAATAAAAGCATTAATAACTGGGGTAAGGGAAGCCAAACGTTTCCTAGTTGAGCTACTCCAGGAGTAAGATTGTCAATTATTTTTCTAGAAATATTCATCCTAGAAAGTGAGTCACCGTATAAAAGAAGTTGATCGCGCTGATAGAAATAAACTAGAGATACAAAACTTATATATAGTAAAATTACTACAATAGTGACTGTCTCATATTTCTTTAAAAAATACATGGTTAAATCCTTCCATTGTGAAATGAAGAGAGTCGAATTATACAGGTC
>CAYNRM010000099.1:0-4790 GCA_964399555.1 uncultured Gammaproteobacteria bacterium
ATAGTTTTCCATATTATTGAAGAAAACAAGTCCTGTCAGGCAGGTGCTTCTTTTCCATGAGGGTAATTTTACTTTTTTTATCATAAAAAATCAAACACCATAATTTTTTGATAAAAAAGAGAGCTATGCTCAACTTTTTTTGTTAAAAAAAGCAATCTTCGATTCCCTGGTCTAGGAACTATATCAAATTTTACCCTATAGCCAAATAAAGGTATAATACGCAAAGTATTAATTATATGAGACTATTAATTGTTGCGAATCGTTTACCTGTAGAAATAACTCAAAAAAACGACAAATTCGAATATAAAGCCAGCCCCGGGGGTTTAGTGTCCGGACTAAAAGATTCATCCTCTAAACTAAGCTCAATCTGGATTGGGTGGCCGGGTAAGCAAATATTGAAAAAGCACCACCCTCAATTGACTAAAGAGCTTTTCTCAAAGCACCAAAGTGTTCCGGTATTCCTCTCACAAAAACAAATTGATAACCATTATTTAGGATTCAGCAACAAAACAATCTGGCCTCTTTTCCATTATTTCTCTGAGAAATCAACTTTTACTAAAGAATTCTGGGATGATTATAAATCCGTGAATAAATTATTCGCCGATGAAATTTTAAAGATTTATAAACCCGGTGATCTTATCTTTATCCAGGACTACCAACTAATGCTCCTGCCCAAACTACTAAGAGAAGCGCGCCCAATTTCCACAATAGGTTTCTTCCTCCATATCCCCTTCCCTTCTTTTGAACTTCTTCGGGTTCTTCCGGAGGATGTCAGAACTGGACTCATAGAGGGAATACTGGGAGCAGACCTGGTCGGGTTCCACACTAACGAGTACATGCAACATTTTCTCGAGAGCGCTACTAAAACAACCGGCATTAAACCAATCTCACGCACTTTGTATGTAGATTCCCGTCGGGTCCTCATAGAAAATATGCCATTGGGAGTTAATTTTGACCGCTACACCGAAGCTATCAATAACAAATCAGTGATTAAAAAAGCAGAGAATTTAAAAAAAATATTTAAAGGTAAAAAAATTCTCTTTTCAGTAGACCGCTTGGATTACACTAAAGGAATTGCTAACCGGTTATTAGGATATGAAAAATTCCTTAGGTCAAATCCACAATTTCACAAAAAAGTAACTCTTATATTAACCACCCAGCCCTCAAGAATTGAAATAGATGATTACCAGGACCTAAAAAACGAGGTCGATAGAATTGTCGGGCGAACCAACAGCGAGTTCGGCGACATTGAATGGACTCCGATTATTTACCAATTCACATCACTTTCCTTCGACGAAATGGTTGTGCGCTACATGGTATCTGATGTTGCACTAATTACTCCCTTAAGAGACGGGATGAATTTGGTCTCAAAGGAGTTCATAGCTGTCAAAGGAAAAAGCTTCAGCGGGGCTTTAATTTTATCAGAAACTGCCGGTTCAGCCAGGGAATTAACCCAGGCAATTATGATTAATCCCAACGATCCTGATGAAATTGCCTCCGCCATAAAGGTGGCCCTTCAATTAAAACCTTCTGAACAAAAAAAGCGCCTTAAACAAATGCATTCAATAGTTTCCCAATTTACAGCCAGAAGATGGACTAATGACTGGATAGAGAAGTTGCTTGAAATATCAAAATCCGCTTTCAAAAAACCCCTAGAGGATCTCCAGGAAACAGCAAATCACAAAAAACTCCTGTCTGATTACAAGAAATCGGATCGTCGTCTTTTAATTCTCGACTACGATGGAACTTTGGTTCCCTATGCGCCAGTTTATTCAAATGCTAAACCCTCAAGAGAGGTTATAGCTGTTCTAAAAAAATTAGCAGATGATTTTAAAAACGAAATAATTATTCTTTCCGGTCGTGATAAAGATTCATTGAGTAAGTGGATCAAAATCCCAAAAATCGCTCTCGTCGCCGAACACGGAATTTGGGTTAAACCTCGTAATCAATACTATTTTGAAGCAGCAAAAGGTTTACAAACAGACTGGATGAAAGTTGTCAATGAAATACTCGGTAGGTTCACAGAAAGAATTACCAAGTCACAAGTTGAAATAAAGCACTATTCTCTAGCCTTCCATTACCGTCAATCCCCAGCTGATTTAGTCTCCCAACAACTCCCTGATTTACTTAACGAACTAGAACTCGCCATCCAGAACACTGATCTGGAAATCATGAAAGGCGCAAAAATTATCGAAATTAAGAGTAAATCTGTAAACAAAGGTAGTTCAGCCAGAAGCTGGCTTTCCAAAAAACAATATGATTTTTACTTGGCAATCGGCGACGACACCACCGATGAAGATCTTTTCCAAAACATGCCAAAAGACTCGTACACGATCAAACTCGGCCCTGAAGAAAGCAACGCTAAATACAGAATAAAAAGCGTTAAGGACACCTTACAACTCTTAAATCAATTAACTACTATATAGTTCCTCTTCTATTTCTTTGAGACTCAAAACCAAACTAATGTTTAGATAAGTTATTAGGAATTATTTGGCAACATTAGGAAGTATCTGGTAGTATTAGGCAGTTAATGATAATTCCTCCTCAGTACGTTTTAACATCTAAAATTTCCGAATTATTAAGCCGTATTGAGTCTGCCAAAGAAGTAATCAATGCTTTCCCTATTCCCCCTGAAGTTGAAATTAACATCCGTAGAAAATCTACTTTAAAGAGTTCTCTTTTTTCCGCCCGCATCGAAGGAAATACTTTAAGCCTGGATGACATAGCCAGACTACCTTCAAAAGACCAAAGACAAATAGAAATTTCCAATATCTTAAAAGGTCTTAATTTAATTTTTGAACGCCCGTCTAAAGACTTAAGCCTCAGAGATTTTTTAGGCTTTCATAGTACTGTTATGAAAGGCCTCATTGACTCTGAAAACTTAGGAAAGTTCCGCGCCGATTCCAGTGCCATCTTCAACACCGCCGGAATCGCAATCTACCAACCCCCGCCCCCCCGCCAAATCAATGCCCTAATGAATAAACTTATATCTTACTCAAACAGCTCCAAAGAAAATTTTATTCCCATAAGAGCCTGTCTAGCCCATTTCATTTTCGAAAAAATCCACCCTTTTCTTGATGGAAACGGCAGAGTCGGCAGATTACTTTTACAGGCAGTTCTGGCAAAAGGTGGTTATGGAATGAAGGGCCTTATGTCCGTTGAAGAAAAATTAGATAAACAAAGATCCAGTTACTACAAGGGCTTCGAAAACTCAGAAAGAGACGTCACCGATTATTTAGAATTCATGCTCGAATGCATTGCTGTCACGGCTCATGAAGCAAAAGATGAGGTATTAGAAAAACAAAGTTTAGAAGCTGAAGACTATTTGCTCCCCAGACGCGCTGAAATACTAAGAATTATTAAAGATCAATTACTGGTAAGTTTCGACCAAATCCACCGCAGATTCCTGGCAATAAACCCCCGCACTCTACGTTATGATTTAAAAAAATTACAGGATTCAGGACTAATCAGAAAAAGAGGCACTACCAAAGGAGTTTTTTACGAACCTGCTAAAACTTTCTGAATTAAGGCAGATATTTTAGGCTTAATATTCATTTTTTCAATATCTTCTTTATTGAAAAACCCTGCAGCAGCTGTATCGTCTTTATTACCTTCTTTGAGTAATTCTCCTTCTAAAATCTCAACGATATAAAAATGTCTTAATGAATTCCATGCTTGTTTATATAAAGTGGAGTAAAAATAATCCTGAAAATCGGTAAAGAATCTGATTTTAGAAGTGTCGACTTTAAGGCCGGTTTCTTCAAAAAACTCCCTTACCAAACCCTCTTCTTTGCTTTCGCCTTTTTCCAACCCTCCCCCCGGAAACTCCCAAGTGCTGGAATTCTTATCCTTTATTAAAAGTAACTTATTATTCTGAATGAATACTCCATAAGCTGAAATCCTGTCTACTAGTTCAGATTCCAAAACTTCATGCTCATTTCCGAAATCGTCAATCATTGAAATGGTTTTCATGATCCAATCAAAAACTCTACCACATCACCATCCTGCATAACATAATCTTTCCCTTCAGTCCTAACCCACCCCTTTGTTTTAGCAACCGCCATACTCCCCGCCTCAATTAATTTAGCATAATCAATAACTTGCGCCCTAATAAACTTCTTAATGAAATCTGTGTGAATCACCCCTGCTGTATCCGGCGCTTTCATCCCCGTTTTAAAAGTCCAGGCTTTAACCTCTTTTTTACCCGCTGTTAGAAATGAGGCCAACCCCAAAAGTGAATAAGCTTTTTTAATAAGTCTTTCTAAACCTGGCTCTTTTATTCCCAGTTCCGCTAAGTACTCTTTTTTATCTTCATCAGATAATTCTACCAACTCTTCTTCGATCTTCGCCGAAATATAAATCTCGTTTTCATTAACTACTTGTTCTAATTTCCCAGCATATGACCCTTCATCAACATTAAAAACATAAAGCACCGGTTTAGTAGCTAGCAGCGGCAAAGTCGAAAACCATAACTTTAATCGTTCATCTCCCACCTCGTAATGTCCGAGCAACTTTCCTTCCTGAAGGGTTGAATTAATAGACTCTAAAATCTCAAGTTTCTGTTTCTCTATTTGATCAGCCCCAGTTGTTCGGGCCGCTTTATCCTGAGCCGCAATTAATTTCTCCATCACCTGCATATCGGCCAAAGCCAACTCTGTTTCAATAGTTTCCCGATCCGATTTCGCATCAACAGACCCCTCACGAACAATATTCGCATCATCAAAATCCCGCAGTACATGAATAATTGCATCCACTTCTCTAATATGAGATAAGAACTTATTCCCCAACCC
>CAYNRM010000100.1:0-4782 GCA_964399555.1 uncultured Gammaproteobacteria bacterium
AAATTATTCGCATTGTGATGCCCCTCGCCATGTCTAACAAAATAAATGGTCATTAGTTGGGGATTATACCGAAAATTTCAGCAATTTAACAATGCAACAATGCAACAATGCAACAATGAAACAATAGCTTGTTTTTAGCAACTCTTGACAAGGTCTGCTAACTTGGTGTATAAATGCACTCACTTCTGCCTGACACATTCCAGTAATGCCAAAAACAAAATTAGAAAATAAAACTGAAACAAAGAAAACTAACCTAAGACCCCTCACAGGTTACGTTTTAGTGCTCCCTTCCGAAGCTGAATCCAGAACCGCCTCAGGTCTATATCTTCCCACCTCCGCCCAGGAAAAACCAGCCCAGGGCACAGTTATTGCAATTGGAGACGCCGTCGTATTAGAATCCGGCAAGCTAATCAGTGCTCCAGTCAACATTGGCGATAAGGTAATCTACAAAAAATGGGGTGGCGACGAAATAAAACTTAATGGCATCGAATACAAACTAGTAAAATTCGACGACATGATGGCGATATTGGAATAAAATTATGGCAAAAATTATAAAATTCGACACAGATGCAAGAGAGAAGCTTTTAAAAGGAATTAACATCCTGACAGAAGCAGTTTCCGCAACCTTAGGTCCAAAAGGCCGTAATGTTGCCATCGATAAAAAATGGGGCGCACCAACAGTCGTCCACGATGGTGTAACTGTCGCCAAGGAAATTGATTTAGAGGACCCTTTCGAGAACATGGGAGCTCAACTCCTAAAGGAAGCAGCTTCCAGAACTAACGATATCGCCGGAGACGGAACTACTACAGCTACAGTTTTAGCTCAGGCGATCATTTCAGAGGGCTTAAAAAACATCCAGGCTGGAGCCAATCCAATGGTATTGAGACGTGGAATTGACAGGGCAGTTGAAGCCCTAGTCGATGGGCTTCGTACCATGAGTAAAAAAATCACCAACCTGGAAGAAATGAATCAGGTCGCCACAATCTCCGCCCAAAATGATCAAATCGGAAAAATGATCTCCGAAGCTCTAAACAAAGTCGGCAAAGATGGTGTAGTTACAGTTGAAGAAAGTAAAACCATGCAGATGTTCGTCGATTATAAAGAAGGTATGGAATTTGATAAAGGTTATCAGTCTCCATACTTCATAACCGACTCCGATCGCATGGAATCCTCGATGGAAGATCCGTACATCTTAATCACCGATAAAAAGATCTCCTCAATGGCAGAACTTATGCCGTTTCTAGAAAAATTCGTCCAGGTCTCCAAAACTTTGGTCATCATCGCTGAAGAAGTAGAAGGCGAAGCACTAACCACCCTGGTACTAAATAAATTAAGAGGCGCCTTTAATGTTCTCGCAGTTTCCGCCCCTGGTTTTGGCGACAGAAGAAAACAAATGATGGAAGACATTGCTATCCTTACTGGTGCCACCGTCATCTCTGAAGAAACAGGCCGAAAACTTGATTCAACTGAAGTTGAAGACCTGGGCAGAGCCGGCAGAATAACCTCAACCAAAGACACAACTCTGATCGTTGATGGTAAAGGTAGCAAAAAAGCTATTGATTCTAGAGTCTCTCAAATCAAAAAAGAACTAGCAACAAACGACTCAGATTTTGATAAAGAAAAACTCCAGGAAAGACTGGCAAAACTTGCCGGTGGAGTAGCAGTCATCAATGTTGGCGCCGCGACTGAAGTTGAGATGAAAGAGAAAAAAGAAAGAGTCATCGACGCTGTTGCCGCTACCAAAGCCGCCATCGAAGAGGGAATCGTAGCCGGTGGAGAAGTCGCTTTATTAAGAGTTGCTGTCGCTTTAGATAAATTAAAATCAGATACTCCTGAAGAACAATTAGGAATAACCCTTGTTAAAAAAGCCTTAGAAAAACCATTTAGAAAATTAATTCAAAACGCCGGACTCGACGAGGGTGTTGCTTTAACGCAGGTTCTCGCCGCAACAGGTAATATGGGAATTGACGTAATGGACGGCCAATTAAAAGATCTCGTTAAAGCCGGAGTCATTGATCCTGTCAAAGTCACCAGAACCGCCCTCCAAAACGCCGCTTCAGTCGCCATAATGGTCATGACAACTAATGTACTAATCACCGATAAACCAGAACCAGAAAAATCCCCTTCAGGTGGCGGAATGCCAGGCGGCATGCCTGGAATGGGCGACTACTAAAACTTACTTCCCGACAATTTTCTAAAACGTAAATGTAGTAGTATTAATAATATATGTTAGGCAGAAAAGCGCACCCTCAGGAAATTAAACGCCCCAAAAAAGCTTTCGAAGAATTTTTATCAGATGATGAGGAAATGGTTTTAGCTACTGGTTTTGGCAAAAACTACATGCGCCACAAATTCATCTACTTACTTTTATGGCCCGGCGGAATCGCCATGGCGCTTGGTGTCGGTTTGGCCTATTACGGGGAGTTTAACTTAGGAGTGGGAATGCTTGGGGGACTGATTTTGGGCTCTATTTGGGCGCTTCTCCTAACAATCTGGCATTATCACGCTAATCGTTATATCCTGACTACCAGACGGGTAATTATCAAAAGAGGCCTAATCTCCGTGAAGTTAATTTCCGCTTTATACGATAAAATAACTCACATCGAAGTTGACCAGGGAATTATGGATCGCTTAATCATGAAACACGGAAATATAATCATCAACACTTCTGGCGGCAATGGCGACCAAATCAAAATAGATAGTATTGATGAACCAATAAAATTCAAAAATCTCCTGGAAAGATTAATTAACAGAGAAAGAGAAAGGTTCGGCGGCCAATCAGGCCCGGTAGTAACATTAGAAGGAGAGTTGGTCGACTAAAGCTAAATCTGCTTTTTCAACTATGAAACAATATAGCAATGAAACAATTCTTGTTACTTCCTAAATCCAAGAAACGAAAAATTCCTCAGTGATAATTTTCCTCCCTGAGGTAATGGAGTAGCTGCGGGTTTTGGGCTGGCAATATTCAAAATATTCTGAACATTCTGCTTAGGTAAATCTATCGTATTTCCTATCTTCTTTTCCAAAGTATTCTCAACCTCAGGCGTAATGGCCTTAACTGGAGCTGCAACAGGGGCTATCACCTGAGCTGATTGCGAGGCAATCGGAACCACGGGAACAATAACGGCTGACGGTGTTGCCGAAGTAGTAACCGCGAAATCTGTTTCATTAGGGTAATTGCGTATTTCCGGCAAAATAAGTAATGGGTTAATTTTCTTACCGTCTTTCGCAATCTCCAAATGTGTATGAGGTCCTGAAGTATTACCAGTCATTCCCACCTCTCCTAAGTAATCATTAATATCAACAGCTTGTCCGCGACTCACAAATATCTTTCCCATATGTGCATAAAGTGAGCGGTAGCCATTCTCATGTTCTACCTCGACCATCAGCCCTAATCCAAAAAAATTATACCCAGCTTCAACAACAGTTCCTTTGGAGATAGTTTTAATAGGCATTCCCAGTCCTGAACAAAGATCAATCCCTGGGTGATAACTAGAAAAGTGAGTTGTTATATAACCCGGATGAGGCAGTTGAAAGCTAAGAGGGGACTCTTGAGGCGCAACGGACTGCTCCTGTGTAATTTCTGCAAAAACCACATTCCTCTTCATCGGCGGGTAAGAAAATGTCGGTTGGTAGTCTAAAAAGAGCGAGAGGCAAAGCAAAAGCACCCCCAGCTTGATTTTAAGCTTGAAATTGGGGAAACGTAACTTTACCGAATGTGTAGGTAAGTTAACCATTAAAAAAGCCTGGTGATCCCAGGCAGAGGTGTCAATAGTACCAAAAACTGAAGCTTAAGTCAAACGACCAGGCATGTGAGTCGTCTTAAGCGAAGTGAAGGATCTCTAAACAGTTCGGTTTGAGCCTAGCCGAAACATCTATGAATCATGCCTGATATAAGTCGATTTTTCCTATTGCCAGTTTTTTGGTATCATTATCTACACCTTATGCGCAAAGTATTACTGTCAATCCTTCTCTTTCTAAGCGTCATCTCAATCTTCCTTCAGCTCGGCTCAGGCTACATTAAAGAAGTTTTAGGCAAAGGAATTAAAGCCGGTATCAGAGTTGAATCTAATAAAAGTGCTAAAGTATTCCTTAATAATGAAGAAAAAGGACCCGCCCCATATCAGGAGGACATCCTTAAACCAGGAGATTATCTAATAACTCTAAAAGAAGATATTGCTACCGACTCCGCCAAAATTCTTTGGGAAGGATATGCGAAATTAAACGAAGGAACTCTGACAATCGTCATTAGAGATTTGGCAGATAAAACAGAAATCTCCTCAGGCGAAGTAATTAGCCTCGAAAAAGGCCAGGGAGCCCTAATAACATCCTCACCCTCAGGAGCCGAGGTCTTCGTTGACGGAAAACTCTCCGGACGCACCCCAATCGCTTTACCGGATTTAGTCGCGGGCGAACACCAATTCATTATCAGTAAAGAAAACTTCCTCAAGCGTTCTATCCGCTCCAAAGTCATAAACGGCCTCAGCCTAAACCTCTCAGTCGATCTGGCAATATCCGAGCCCGATCTAACCAAACTCCCAACAACACCAATCTCTTCCTCACAGGAAATAACTATCAAAGCCACCCCAACCGGATTCCTAAGAGTCAGGGAAACCGCCGGCCCGAGCGGCAAAGAAATCGGCCAGGTCAAACCCAAAGAAACTTACGTCCTGCTAGAAGAAACCCCCGGCTGGTCAAGAATCCGCTTGAAAGATTCCAAAGAAGGCTGGGTCTCCTCTTCTTATATCCAAAAGAATATTAATTGATGTACTAGTATCTAT
>CAYNRM010000101.1:0-4749 GCA_964399555.1 uncultured Gammaproteobacteria bacterium
GATAGTAACTTTCTATCATAAATTCTAAGAATAAATCCAAGAATTGAATAGATTAAAGTATAGATTAGTCCGAGCACTATTATCTCCATCCAGGTGGATGGATTTAAACCACTAGAACGAGTCAGTAACCATAAGCCAAAAGAAAAGATAAATAATTTCAGATAAAGAAGATAAGGGATTTTGATAGAGATTGTTTTGTTAATGAGAAAAGTGAAAAAGAGGGTTAGTGCCAGACCGACAAAACCGGCTGTAATTACGGCTCCTAAGATTCCGTACTGCCAGATCAATATAACATTTATAGTCACGCTTATCACTGAAATTATTGACGCTCCGATGAGTTTTTCTTTGACTCGGCCCATACCTAAGATGACTGCTCCTAAGATTCCATACATTAGAATACCGATGGCGCCAACGGAGAGAATCGAAAGGGGTAGTTCGACTAATCCTCCCCATTGAGGCCCAAAAATTAGTCTGACTATTGAGGAAGGGAAGATTATTAAGAATAAAACAAAGTATAAACTGATAAAAGGTACAACCTCCATGACTTTTTCGATTAGAAAGGCTAATTTATCCCTTTCCCCTTCCATAAGATGGGAGACTAGCGGCAAGATTAAAGCGTTTATAGGATTAAAAAGAACAATAGGGATTGATGCCAGCGGGTAAATTACATTGTAGACTCCTACCTCTCTAACGCCTTTAAAAAGAGTTAATAAGAAAATGTCAGTGGTTATGACTAGCGTCGAAACGATGGTTTCAAGAAGTGAGGGCAGGGCAAAACGGGTCATTTGAGTGTAAGTGCTTCTCTTTAGGGTAATTTTACCTGTGACTAAAAAACTATGGTTTTTAACGAGCAAGAATAAGTAAATAATTGCAGTTATGAGATGACCTAATGCTAAAGAAGCTGCGAAATAAAGTATGTTTTTGAAACCAAGAGTAAAAAATATTAAAGACAAAACTAAAGTTAAGAACCACTTGCAGACAGTAATTGAAGAGTAATATTTTGGTTTTTGCATGCCGCTGAATATTTGGATCAGATTGTTTAAAGCCACATAACCAATTAAATAAACACAGAAGATATAAATTAAACTTTCAGAGCCCGGGACTTTAAAATATTTATCTGATAAAAAAGGAGCAAAAACCGTAAGGAGGAAACAAGCCAGCATAGTTATCGAGAAGGAGACAGTCTGACCGTGGATAATTATGTTCCAGGCTTCGGGGTATTTTTTCTCCCGGATATACTTAGGCATCAGATAAACGACAGAATAACCAAATCCTAAATCTATATAGGTCGTAACAACATTAAATAATCCCATGACGGCATAAAATAAACCGTAGTCTTCAACTGAAAGTGTTCGGGAGTAGAGAATCCTAATAAAGTAGGCAAAGATCGATCCAAAAAAAGTTAATAGAAGTACTATTGCGCTGCCTTTAAGAATTTTTCCGCCCAGATTTTTACTCGCCATAATTTAGGTACGGAAGAAAGTATAGAGCAGTTATTTGTTAATTGAAACCTGCAGGGTTTTGGCAAGATTGTAGGAATGAATTTTCTTGGGTTTGTGTTTTAATAAGTTAAAACCCATGGTACTGTATCTTGGAATTAGGTGCCAGTGGACATGTTTAATTTCGTCCATGTACATTAAATAAACTTTTTCGACTTTTAGGGTTTTCATTAAGGCATTTCGGACTTTTTCTACTGTTTCCATTAAGTGTTCATAATCTTTTGGGTTTAATAGATGAAGGTCTGGAATTGGTTTTTTCCAGACAACTATGGAGTGGCCTTTGCTCAAGGGGTAGTCTGCAAGGCATGCATATACAAAGTCGTCTTCATAAATGATTGCACAAGGATTTGGATTTTCTAAAGAAGTCACAGAATTAGTATATCAGAGTCATCGGCTGTCAATCATCTATACAAGTTTTACATACCAATTAGAGTCTGAGCCACTCTCTCAGCTGCTTTTCCGTCAGGTTTCCACAGAGCCATATTTCCTAGAAGATCTTGATTTGCTCTTTCGTTAAATAGTTCCATGACTACCCTTCTGCTCTGAGAAGCATCACGAATTACATGGCTTGCATTCTCAACAGGCACAACAATTCCAGGGACTTCTGTTAGTGCAAGAATTTTTGGATCTAGAATATGGAGTGTTGGAATTTCACGCATAACAGACGACAGTCCTTCTGTCGAGAAAATGGTGGCAACATAATCTGCGGCTGCTCCCACTTCGCTGGTAGGAATTCCGTCTGTTTTAACTAGTCTTGATTTTAAAGGACCAGCTAGTTCTTCATACTCGTCCAACGGCACAATATCACGAGGGTGTCTACGTATTGCTAGCCTAAAATCGCCTCTAACCTGAGAAACGCCATCAATAAACATTTCAAATGCTTCTTTTGTCCCACCTTTCTGACCCATCCAAACCACAAGCTTATCACTATGCGAGACTCCAGATTTTTTATAGACACTGGACTTAATTGCTTTTCTATCCTCAGTAGCAATATAGTCAAAAGCAGGTTGACCTGTTGGGTATACATGATCAGGGTTAAGCCAAGGAAGTTCTGCCAGATTTGCATTTTTTGCCCAATCGTTCATAACTAACAAACGATTTGGTCTTAACTCAGGTCTTTCAAACGCGCCTTTCAATTCCGCCCCATATGCACCTGGATAATCTTCAATTGCGACAACTTTCATTTTTCTTCTACCACCATAATATTCAGCTTCATTTGCTGTTTTATGCGTTAACAGCTCAAGGGTGGGATTACTTGCCATTCCAGTTACAACTATACCTGCCTGCCTTACGCCGTAATCTAAATCTGTGCTAGGGTCAAAGTGCGTGGTTTTATGATATCTGAGTGATGCCTCAACCTCTGCTGCAGCTGCTTCTCTGGCAAGAATTCCAATCTTATTATTATCATTTAGATCTCAAGTGCAGGAAGAATGGCTTTGGCTGCTCCGGTATCAGTCATTGCAACCAATAACCTTCGTCCTTTTCTTTGATCCGGATTAATATTTCTATAGAAGTCGGTGGATTCTGCAAAGGAAGGATCTATTCTTCCAATACTTTCGGGTGTATATAATCTTGCCATACTTTTAGGATTCTAGCAGGATTTTTTGGTTTGTCTAGAGTTGGGTTGTGGAATCTAATTGATTTAAGGCGCTAAAGATGTCCTGTGCTTTTGATTTGTTTAGTTTTGCATCTTTGTACTTATTTGACCTTTTTTTATGGAGTTCTTTGTTGGGGAGGATTATGTGGAAGGGACCGGAGTCGATCATTGTTGTTTCCTCTTCCAGGGTGAAGAGTCTTTCGTCGCTTTTTTCGCGGTCGCCGGCACCGATTTCTTTTATTTGGATTTTTTTACCGTTGCCATATTTCTTTATTAATTCCAGGGCGATGTCGTAGATTTTGTATTTGTTCATTTTGAGGACAAAGATTTCACTGCCTTGCATCTGGGTTGCGGCGTAGAAGACTAAGTTTACGGCGTCCGGGATTGTCATAAAGAAACGTTCCATTTTTTTATCGGTAATATTTAAGGGGCCGCCTTTTTTTATTTGCTCCTTCCATAAAGGAATTACTGAACCGCGCGAGTTTATGACGTTTCCAAAACGAACTACTGCAAATTTTACATCAGGGTGGCCTGAGTAATTTGGGGCCGCTATAACCATTCTTTCTGACATTAGTTTGGTGATCCCCATAAAAGTTGAAGGATTTACTGCTTTATCTGTCGAGATAGAAATCATTTTTTCGACGCGATGGTCGATAGACATTTCGACGACGTTTTGAGTTCCATAAACATTAGTTTTCATAGCTTCGAAAGGGTTGGTTTCGCAAAATGAAACGTGCTTTAATGCGGCGGCGTGAAAGACGATATCGATGTCGTTAAAAGCGCGATTTAGGCGGTCTTTGTCCCGGATATCACCTAATAAAAAGCGGAGGGCTTTGTAATTTTTGTGTCCTGATAATTCATTTTGGAGTTGGTGCTGCTTGAAAAAATCCCTTGAGAAAACGCGGATTTGTTTGGGGTTGTAGGGTAAAAGTTGTTTGACAATTTCACTGCCGATTGAACCAGTTCCTCCAGTAACTAGGATTCTTTTATTAAAAAATGTTTTTTTAAAATTATTCATTAGATTGCTGACCAGCCTCCATCTATTATGATAGTTGTGCCGGTTATATAAGAGGAGGCATCGGAGGCGAGGAATAGAACTGTTGGGGCGATGTCCTCTGGTTTACCCATCCGTTTTAATGGGGTTTGTCTAGAATAATTTTTGACGAAAGTTTTGTCCTGGTTGTCGAATATTCCACCGGGACAGATTGTATTAACTCTAACATTAAATTCTCCAAAATAGGATGCCAGGTAACGGCTTAAATTAGTTATTCCGCCTTTTATTGCTGAATAAGCAAAGGCACTGGTCATTTTTGTGCCGTCATAGATATTAAAATTAGGGCCGTTAACTCCATAAATAGAACCGAAATTTATTAAACTACCGCCTTTTTGTTTTTTCATAACCAGGCAAACTTTCCGACTAATCCAGGAATAGCTATTTAGATGCATTGAAACATTTTTTTCGAATGATACAAGGAGGGAATCTTCTATTTTTTTACCCCAATCACTAGTTCTTGGGAATGAAGTATTAACCCAGATATCGATTCTTTTGTATTTTTTTTGCAAGGCTTCCAGAGTTTTATCTATTGAGTCAAGTTTGGTGATGTCAAAGTATTCAAACACCACATCAGCTCCCTGCATTTCTAACCGTTTAAT
>CAYNRM010000102.1:0-2181 GCA_964399555.1 uncultured Gammaproteobacteria bacterium
TTCAGGTAGTACAATCCTCAAGGTTATGAGTACTTTGCGTAAAATTCCGGCGACTATGGTTTCGCAGCATCCTGATCATGCTTCAGTGCCTTATTGGAAGCAAAATACGAAATACGAAATACGAAATACGAAACAGGAGCCCAAAGGTAATGAGACTAATCCTAAAAATAAGGTTGCTTTGTCGCAAGCTCCTCGCAATGACGAATCGGCGTTTATTTCTACGGCAGAAGAAACCCGGGAGCTTTTTCTTTCTTTTTCTGATTTGGGGGTTTCTGAGTATAAGTGGGATTGGGAGGGGAAGTTGGTTGACGAATCCGTAATGGAGAGGCTTCTATCGGATTACTTCGAGTTTTTTAAGGATAATCCAATTGGGCAGGAGAAGTTTTTAACTTTTAGGTTGCCAAATCCGCAAGTTGAGACTGAATTTAGATTAGGCCGGGCGTTTATGAATTTGATATCGGCTGCGGCTATGGCCAGACAGTTTAAATTGCCTGATACGCCGCTTTTTGAGGTGATTTTGCCGATGACAACCTCACCCGGGGAGATGATGGAGATACATGAGGCTTTTAATGAGATGGCGGGGCTTAAGCATAAGCTTTACCGGATGGAGAAAGTGCCTTTAAAATCGATAAAAGTTATTCCACTGTTCGAAGATGTAGACACGATTGCCAATTCCGGGAAAATTCTTGAGGATTATATTAAAGCTTATGGATCCCGCTTTGGAAGACTACCGATTTATATCAGGCCTTATGTGGCGCGGTCTGATCCGGCTTTGAATTCAGGCATGATTCCGACAGTTTTAGCTATAAAGTTGGCACTGTCTGATTACGCGGCGTTTGAGGAAAAATATAATATTCCTTTGTTTCCGATTATTGGCTCGGCGTCTTTGCCATTTCGCGGGGGGCTAACGCCCGATACCGTTGATTCTTTTTCTAATGAATACAGGGGAGTTCGGACGGCCCTTCTTCAGAGTGCGTTTAGGTATGATTATCCAAAGGTAGAGGTTATAGCTGCGATTAAGCGACTGGAATCATTGTTACCCCGGGGAATTGCGGAGAGGGTTACTACTTCGGAGAGGGTTGAGATTTTAGCGATGATCAAAATTTTTGAGTCGTTTTATAAACCGACAATAGAGGGAATTGCTGATATTATTAATCAAATAGCAGGTGATTTGCCTAAGAGGAGGGAGAGAGTGCAGCATGTTGGGTTATTTGGTTACTCAAGAGGATTAGGAAAGGTTCGTCTACCGCGGGCAATCGGTTTCACAGCAGCACTTTATTCGATTGGTGTGCCGCCGGAGTTGATAGGGACAGGTAGAGGATTAAAAGCAATTTCTTCTGTCATTCCGGACTCTGATCCGGAATCCAGTGGGTCGTTGCCTGGATCCCGTGTCAAGCACGGGATGACAGTGTTAGAGAGGTATTATTTGAATATTAGGCAGGATTTTAAAAGAGCGGGAGCGTATCTTAATAAAAAGAATTTGAGAGCACTTTCCTTAAAAAGTGAGTTTTTTAAAGGCATTGAGGAGGATGTTTTGGAGATTGAGAAATATTTAGGCATGAAATTAGAGCCTGTTTCAAAGGCTGAGTTAGAGCATCAGAAGATTTCTTCTAAGGTTTTGCAGGCAGTTATTGCGGGGAAGTCGACGAAGGATTTAGTTGAAAAAGGAGCGCATTTGAGGAAGAGTTTAGGATAGATACTCGCGTAATAATTCTGCAATTTTTGGTTTTCTGAGTTTGCGCATAGCAGCTTTCTCGATTTGTCTGACTCTTTCCCTACTTAATCCTAGCTCAACGCCTATTGTATGAAGAGTGCTCTCTTCTTTATCACTTAATCCATACCTCATTTGTATAACTAGTACCTCTCTTGGGCTGAGACCAGCATTTATTAGAGCCTGCTCAAGAGCTTCTTTTGTTTCTAAATTTTCGGCTCCAGAGTAGATTTTAGCTTCTGCTCCTTTATCAGGAATGAAATCTTCTAATTTCGTTTCTTGATTTTGACCGACACGCATATTTAGGGAAACTGTTCCATAAGTTGTTCTCCAGCCGAGTTCGATCCTCTTCTCCGTGACTCCTAGACGAGCTGCTAGGTCCTTGTTGGTAGGCTGCCTTTGAAGCTTTTGTGTTAATTCCTCGTTTGCGCGTAACAAGTGCGAGACAAACTCGACATTGTGAACTGGTG
>CAYNRM010000102.1:2191-4717 GCA_964399555.1 uncultured Gammaproteobacteria bacterium
GTATGGCCACCGCGACCCGCGCGGCGGCGGGCGCGCGAGTGCCCGCGAGACCGCTTGTTTGATCCACCAAGTGGCATAAGTTGAAAATCTGAATCCTCTTTCGGGGTCATATTTTTCGACACCTCTCATTAATCCTATATTTCCTTCTTGAATTAAATCAGACAGAGGCAACCCTCTATTCATATACTTTCTGGCAGTATTAACGACCAGCCTCAGGTTAGATTCAATTAGGACTGTTCTAGCTTGATTAGCTAAGTCTATGGCTGCTTTTAGATCTTCACTATTCTCCGGAGGTGTCTGACTCCTTTTGAGTTCAAGTTGAGCTTGCTCTCCGGCTTTGATTTGTTTAGCGAGTTTAATTTCCTGAGGGAAATTTAATAGTGGGCGTTTTACTTCATTAAGATAAAGGCTTACCGGATCAGGGGTCCAGGATTCTGTTGGGCGTAAAGATGCAGAGCCGAGAGGTATTCGGGTGGCACCACTTGATTTGAGAGTCTTCGTTGCCATTACTAAACCTCTCTGAAGCCGAGCATTCTTAGCTTTTCCTGGAGAGGATAAGGATAAGAAGGTTTCTCTGGCAATTTTCGTTATGGCAAATCTACCTTCTGAAGAGTGAGGAGTTTGTGTTGAGCTGGCAATGCGAAGTTCTGCGGTTACCTTGCGCAGATGGTTTGGATTTAATGAGGGTGGTTGTTCGATCATGGCCAGAGATTGTATCTTTTTTAGGCCTATAAAGTCAAATTAGTGATGACTTTTGTTTGAGAAGTCATTTCTTCTCAAACAGTTTTGTTAGTTTGATCCGAACTGGACTGTTAAGGGAACGTCAAGAGCGGCGGCGAGTCTCTTTAGGAGGGACAAAGATGGGGTGGTTGTGCCGCTTTCAAGGCGGGAAATTACGGATTGCTTGGTTTTCATCTTTTCAGCGAGGATTTTTTGGGTTATGCCGCGATTTATTCGGGCTTCGATTATGGCTCTGGCGATTTGATATTCAAGTTCAACTTCTTTCCAGGCTTTAACAAACTCGGGATCTTTCATCAATTCGGCTTTATATTCTTTCCAGGTTAATTCTTTCATTTGATAATAATATCACATTATTGTTATATTACAAGTTTTTAATTCGTGCTTTATATTCATTGAATCTGGATTCGGCTGTTTGTATTTGTTTTTTGTCAGTTCTTTGCTTTTTCTTAATGAAAGCATGTAGTATCGAGGAATTTCTTATCGATTACTGCGACGTAAATTATCCGAATACTGTCCTTCCCGAGTATTCTAAGTTCCCAGAATTGTGTTCCTGTTAACTTTTTAAAATGGGGCGGTCCAACCTTAAGCCCGTATTCTGCTAGCAAATTTAGGCCTGAGGCTACTTTAGCTCTTGCCATAATATTGAGTTTTGAGATGAAATCTTTTACAGGAGGGTTATTTTGGTGTGGAGATTTATAGAAAGTAAGATCCCAGGATTTATCCATAATCCAGGTTTAATTGGGAACCCACATCCAATAGCCGGGGGTGGTTTGGGCGGTGCCGGGTTCTATTTCGGCGGAGGTGGAGCCGATGTTTGAGGTTTTGGGGATTGCTGAGGTGGAGGCGGTGTTAATTGGGGAGTAGGAATACCAGGCGCCGGAGGCGCCGACGCGGGTTAGGTTGGCGAGGACGATGTTTAGATCCCAGGAGTTGATGATGTTGTCTAAGTTGAAATCGAAAAGGGCGTTCCATTTAGTCGAAGAAGGAGTGGCGCCGATAGCGGCTTTGACTAAGTTGTAGTCGGCGGTGTCGATAACATTATCTTCGTTAAGATCGCCAGTTTGTAAATTTAAGGTGGCCAGGTTGGCTGGTGTGGCTCTGACTACGAAAGAGGAGGCGGTGGCGATTTGGGTTTCGCCTTTGAGATAGGCTGTGTAAGTTTGGCCGGTTTCTAATCCTGCCAGTGAGATGCCGTCGAAGGAGCCTGATGAGGGGATGTTGACCATAAAAGAAAGTAAATATGTGGGGCGGGTGGTGGGATTGCCGGCGGCAATCCCCAAGAATGCTTTGGTGGATTGATTGTCTAGCGGGCGGCCTTGGAGGATGACGCTGAACCCTAAAGTTGGACCGAGGATTAGTTGGGAATCTGTTAGAGCGTCTTCGTCAAGTCCGGTATCTGTTGTAGTTTGAATACCTTGTGATTTTGAATCCGGATCGGAATCTTCGCCTGATTTACTTAATCTGTCTAAGGCATCTTGTAGTCTTGATGAAGCTGTAGCTTCGCTTTTAGGGGAAGTGACGGGAAAGTTATATTCCTGGGCTGAGGATTGAGTCTTATATCTTAATGATAAAACATAGGCTCCAGTTGGGATTAGTAAAGTTAAAATTAGGATTCCGGCTACTACGATCCGGTCGCGGGTGGTAATTTTGAACTTGGGCATCATAATTTATAGCTCCAGATGATATTTATAGTAGCGCACTTAGGTTTGTCTAACAAGGATATTCTTGGCGTATGGCGTATGGCGTATGGCGTATGGCGTATGGCGTATGGCATACTTGAGTTTG
>CAYNRM010000103.1:0-4633 GCA_964399555.1 uncultured Gammaproteobacteria bacterium
TTACTATCTTTAATAATTCCCCAAAGAAACTAAGCTGATTTAATAGGTATTATTCGAATAATATCATCTTTAATTTTTAGTTCGTAACTTAAATCTCTCAGCATTTTTCTAATCTGGTTCATTTTAGGATAATCATCTTTACCGTTAAAAAGTCTGGCATCGTCAATTAAAATCACATGATTCTTAATCTCATGATTAAAGATCGATTCTAATTCCTGAAAAACAGGCGTATTAATTTTAGCCTTGGCAGTTTTACCACCAGAAAAATGTCCGTCCAGCCAGAATAAAGCAGGAGATTTAAGGACTTTTAACAATCTTTTAATTTCTTTTCCGCTGTCACCAAGAATAATAAAAACATTCGAATCATTCTTAAATTTTTGTACAGCATTCTTAAAATAGAATTCACTGAGTTCAATACTAGTTAACCGCCTAAACTTACTCTTTAAGGCCTCAATCATGTCCCCTTTGTAAGTTCCTGTTTCAACAATCTCATCAATCTTATATTCTCTAGCTAACTTTTTGATAACCGATTGTTTATAAACATGAGGCGGAGGTATCTTTTTTCCGGTTAATTTCCAATAAACTAACACCGCATTAGATTTTTTTGCTTTATCAAATAAATTACTGACTGCTTTTCTCATTGTTGTTAATTTTCCAGTGTATAAGTAAAATACCTGATTGTTGATGAAATTACAAAGGTTTCTTTTAGTAAACATTCATGCCCTCTTCCCTTATCTTTACCCATCGCTTCGCCTGCTATTTAAAGGAAGATATTTAAAATCTATTTTTGCTTTTTATAAAGACTATCTCAAATACAATAATTTAATTAAGTCCTCTGACTCTCCATTCAAAATAAATTTTCTAAATACTCATCCAATTTACTTTGACAGATACGATGAAGCCGGCGCAATCTTACAGCATTATTTCCATCAGGATATCTGGGCTGCCAAAAAAGTCCTCAAATCTGGAGTTAAAACGCACCATGACATCGGCAGCAGGTTGGATGGCTTTATCTCTCATTGTCTGACATTCTCTAAAGTCATCATGCTCGACATAAGGCCTCTTAATAATATTATTCCCAATTTAAGTTTCACTCAAACCGACGCCACTAATATGAAAAATATTAAGACAGGCAGCATAAATTCTATATCCTCACTCCATGCGATAGAACACTTCGGCTTAGGCCGCTATGGAGATCCAATTGACCCTTTAGGCTATAAGAAAGCGATCAACGAATTAAAAAGAGTTACAAAAAAAGGTGGCAGCATTTATTTCTCAGTACCAATAGGAAAGCAACGTCTAGAATTTAATAATCAAAGAGTTTTCAATCCAAAGTACATTTTGGAACTTTTCTCCGGAATGAAACTCAAAGAATTTAGTCTTGTTGATGACAACAATAATTTTGTAGAGAATGTTAAACCCGAAAAATACGTCAACGTCAAATATTCATGCGGTCTTTTTCACTTTCAAAAAATCTGATTCTGCCTGACAATTTTTTTATCCCGGTCAAAGAAGTAAAGCGGCTTCCGCCCGTAATATGATGCAAAAGCTCCATAAGTGCTGTTAGATCCAATAATTGCATCACACATCGACAATGCAAACAAATCCTTAATAACATGACCGGGCCCTTTCGTAACATCTATACCCCGAAAGACTCCTAAATCAATATCCCCGTCAGAAAAAATAACAAATCTAGTTTTGGTACGATCAATTCTCCTGACTTTTATAAAATACATCAAAATTTCCGACACCTCCTTAGGCGAAAAATATAAAGATCCCCCGAGAAAAACCTTATAATCACCCTGACGTATATGTACTCCGATTAATTTTTTTCCACCTCGTCTCTTGTTGGATATAAAACTTTCAACTTTCTCCATAAGCTCTTTCTTTGGAGTAAGAAACGTAGAAATCTGCTTATGATACTTATCAATACCCACCGGATTCCTAAAATTCCAACCCTGGGTATAGACCCTCTTATACTGAGAGAACTCGATATTCTTAATGATTCCTTGATGCGTCTTACTATTAGTATTTGTAGGGGGCAAATAAAAAACTCCATCAAGGTCTTCCTTCAGTAAACCGCCCTTCCAAAAAAACGGAATGGTTTTTGCAAGTGTGTTGTAAAAAATATAGGTAATAGCATGTGACTTATAAAAACTTAGCCCTCCTATAAATCCAAAGAGAGCCGAGAAAAGTTTCGGTTTAGGCAGATTGAAGAACTTGTCATACTCGTAAAATGAATAATTTACTAAATCAAAATTCTTCTCCAGACAATACGCATAAATACTGCTGTACAAAATTAACTGATTCCCCAGCCGCCCACCGTTATGGTTTAAGATAATAATCTGCTTTTTTACCATGAAATGAATTATATCCTGATCATAGTCAAATCCAAAAGCGATTTGTATAATTCTGCTAAGCATAAAGTCATTCAATGAAAAAACTAATAATAATTTTCTTCATTTTTCTCTTCTCAACTCTTTCGTTCATCTCCTCAGGTGTCATCGACTCAATAGATGGCTTTCTATATTTAGCTGTCGCAAGAAATATTTACTACAAAGGTGAGCCTGTAGCCCCTGACTATAAGTACGACACTAGAGAAAATATCCACATGAATATTTTTAAAGGTGCAGATGGAAAAACCTACAGCTTAACCGGTCTGGGATTTTCGCTCGCCTTTATTCCGGCAGTTTTCGTGACAGACATGGTTTACAAAATTTATGGCGTAGCCCCGCCGGTAAACTTCCCTCTTGAGAATGACTGGCTAATACTTCTAACAGCAAGCTTCACAAATGCCTTTTTTGGCGCAATGCTAGGCTGTGTGATGCTTATGTTTTTTGTGTACCTTGGTTTAAAAAAAAGAATAGCAATCTTTCTTAGTTTAATCTCAATTTTTGCAACGAATCTTTTGCCCTACACCAAGCATTCACTGGCCCACATGATGTTTATTTCTTTCTTAATGCTGTCTTTCTTAATGATTAAAAGATACTCTATAGATAAAAAAGTAACTAATCTATTATTCGCTGGACTATCCTTTGGAGCAGTTAGCATCACCTATAACGCAACTTTTGGTTTGGCAATCTTTCCTCTTGCTTTTTACTTTTTATTACTGAATAAACCAAAGAAAAGTAGGGCTTACGCAAAAGAAACTCTTAAAAATCTGACAGTATTTTTAATTGGTGTACTGCCATTTTTTCTCACTTCAATTTGGTTTGAAAATGTCCGGGCAATGGAGACTTACAATGGCGCCCGTGACATAGCCGGAGTAGGTCTCACGTATCTTACATACACTCTTCCCATATCAGTTTTTGCAGAGGGAATATACGGTCAACTTTTCAGCCCGGGTCGTAGTATCTTTATTTATACACCACTTTTGATTTTTCCTCTGATCTTCTGGCATAAAATTAAAAAACCATTTTATCCGGAAACAGCAGTCTTTATTTTCTACTTTCTAATTCTAATAATATTTTATGCAAAGGCCTACAGTATAGGCCGCCCCGACCAGGGTGTCGCCGGTCTTTGGCATGGTGAATCAAGTTGGGGACCTAGATATCTCACCCCTCTTATCCCGCTCGGAATGCTTGTGGTTGGCTCAATATATAAAAAAATTTCTAAAAAAGCCCGTTACTTTATCTTTTATCCTTTGGTAGCGATTGGGATCTTTGTCCAAATGTTGGGAGTATTAATGCCTTACCAAACAAAATTTGCCGGTCTTGAACCCAGCTTCTATATAAATGGTACCGAATATACGTCTTACTCTTATTCAAACCTCCTTCCCCGTTACATGCCAATTCTTGCTCAATCTAGGAATCTATTTAAAATGGCAAAAGATTTCCCTGATACCTTCTTGACCGGACCGAATAATGTTAAATTCTATGACGGCATAGATGTTCCTTTTTTTGCAGGTAGTGAAAAATGGCGTGTTATTGAAGATGAAGGTTTTATAAGTTTTGATAATCCCGAGAATTCAAAAGTGAATTCGATTGCTTTTAATCTCATAAATCATCCTTTGGAAACCGCCTCCTACTCTGCAGTCCTCAATTTCAATCTAAACGGTAAAGACCTTTTGAAAAGCGATGAGATCTTGCAGCCTTCCCAGGAAAAGATAATCACTTTAGAGATTGAAGATAACTTGCTTAAGAAAAAAGACAATAATCTTATTATCAGCTCACATTTTGAATCAAAAGAAGGTACAAATATTTCCTCAGAAAGCTACACGGATGACCCTAAAAATTATGAAAACAAAACAGCTCAACCAAAAAAATACATTCCTCAAATTCTAAGCATAAAGTCCATGTCGATAAATGCTAAGAACGTCAACCTGTATAGTATTAATATTCCCTATGTCTCTGATCTTGGTCCTAAAATGATAGGGATTGAATATCAAAACTGGGGTGGTTCAAATCAGGATCCATGGAAAACCTGGAATATTCATACTCAAACTTTCGAGAAACTACCTGATTTTTGGTGGCTTCGAAACTTATACTACTGGGATATACCTAAAAAAATAATACTGACCCTTCTTCTTTTGAATATCACTCTCATTATGTATTCAGGCTACAAACTTAAGCAGCACGCTCTAAATGCATAAGCTGATGATATATTTCAAAAACCTCCTCAGTTTTTCCATCAG
>CAYNRM010000104.1:0-4588 GCA_964399555.1 uncultured Gammaproteobacteria bacterium
CCTTTACAAGTTTAATAAATTTAGCGTCTCCCTTAAAAAAATACTTCTCAGTTATTATAGAAATCGCATCCGCCCCCCACTTTTTACCATCTTCAGATGGCAAGCTCTGCTTATAATCTTTTGCAATATCTACAACATCTTCTGAATCAGCAAGTTCCCCCTCCGAAGGAGACGCTAATTTTATTTCAGCAATAATCCCGAACTCACTAAACCCTCCCGCAAATTCCCAAGTTTTTGGAAGTCGACCTATCACCCTTTGCATCTCAAAAACCGTTGTGCTTTTTTTTCTTTCAAGTAAATCCCCTTCATTAGTTTCAACAATTTTTTTAATCGTGTCATTCATAAATTTGTCTCCTTTATTAAATTCTCCAAAACCCCTAAAGCTTTTCCCGACTCGATTGCCTCACTGGCAATGTTTATTCCCTCTTTGATAACTGTAATTTTACCCGCAACCAAAAGCGCATAAGCACTATTCAAAATAACCGCCTCTTTTTTTGCACCAGTTTCTTGACCACTTAAAATTTCTCTAACAATCTCAGCATTCAACTTAGGATCTCCCCCAACTAGCTCCTCCTTAGAATATTTCTTAAATCCCAACTCCTGAGGATCAATAACGAACTCATTAACTTCTCCATTTTTCAATTCAAAAGCCATGGTTCTATCCGCCACACTTATCTCGTCCATCCCATCCTTACTAGTTACAATTATTAAATGTTCAAAATTAAGTTTCTTAGCAATCTCCAAAAATTTTCCTGCCAGCTCTAGATTCGCAACTCCTAGTAGCATTCTGGTAACTTTCCCCGGATTCAAAAATGGCCCCAGATAATTAAAAATAGTTCGAATCTTCAGTTCCTTCCGAATCGGTCCCACAATTTTCATCGCCGGATGAAACACCGGTGCAAACAAAAATACCATTCCAACTTTGCCCAAAACTTTCTCCCCCTTTTCTGGAGTTAAATTTATATTCACACCCAACGCTTCCAAAACATCCGCACTTCCACACAAAGAAGAAGCCGCCCTATTCCCATGCTTTGCAACTGGAATTCCACACGCAGCAGTCACAATCGCTGAAACAGTTGAAATATTAAAAGAATCAGACCCATCTCCCCCCGTACCAACAATATCTATAGCTTCCACTGAAGTTACAACCGTTAACATCCGTTCTCTCATTCCTTCAGCAAATCCAACTATCTCATCTACCGTTTCGCCTTTATTGGCTAGAGCTTTTAAAACCCCAGCAATCTGTTCGGAAGAAGCATCCTCAATCATCAATCTCAGTAAATCCTTCGACTGAGCTTTTGTCATATCCTGTTTCGGTATTAAATTTAAGTAATCGTTAATATTCATATTAATTATTAAACAAAAAATTCTTAATTATTTGTTTTCCCCCTTCTGTAGCAAAAGATTCAGGATGAAATTGAACACCCATTATAGGAAACTTCTTATGCTGTAAACCCATTATTCCCCCGTCTTGACTTGTTGCTACAATTTCCAAATCCTCTGGTAAATTATCACTTTCAACAATTAAAGAATGATACCTCATAACTTCCAAATCCTGCGGTAGCCCTTTAAATAATCCTGACCCGCTATGTTTAATAATTGAAGTCTTTCCATGCATTACATTCGAAGCCTGAGAAACCTTTCCTCCATAATAATGCCCGATTCCCTGCATCCCCAAACAAACCCCAAAAACCGGAATTGTCTTTCCTAAATAAGTTAAAACGTCTCCACAAACCCCGAAGTATTTCTCATCCGAAGGATCCCCAGGTCCTGGCGAAATAATAATCTTCTCATAACCCGCTTTTTTTATCTGTAAAATAGAAATCTCATCATTCCTAAAAACATCTAAAACAAAATCTTTGTTCTCCCTCTCCAAAATCTCCCCAACAAGTTGGTAAAGGTTATAAGTAAAAGAATCATAATTATCAATAATCAAAACTTTCATACTTTCAATGCCTTTCTCATACCTGCTAATTTGTTAACGATCTCCTCATATTCTTTCTCAGGTTCAGAATCCAAAACCACCCCTCCTGAAGTTTGAGCATATCCGTACTCTCCCGAAATAAATAGCGATCTTATCGAAATTGCAAAAGTACAATTTCCGTCAAACCCAAAATGCCCTACAGCTCCCCCATAAGGACCACGAGACATCTGTTCTAATCGGTTAATAATTTTCATCGACTCAATCTTCGGCGCCCCAGTCAAAGTTCCTGCCGGAAATGAGGCAGACAAAGCACAAAACATATCACAGTCATCTTTGATAACTCCGGATATCTCAGAAGATATATGTTGAACATGCGAGAACTTTTTGATATCCATCAAACTACGAACTTTTACAGTCCCAAATTTTGCAACTTTTCCTAAATCATTTCTGTGCAAATCGACTAACATATTATGTTCAGCTATTTCCTTCGGATCATTCAATAGTTGTCGCGCCAACTCCATATCTTCAGGTTCCGTCTCCCCTCGTTTAGCAGTCCCCGCCAAAGGAAACGTTTCCATATCTCCGTTTTTAAGTCTAAACAATAACTCCGGACTCGCCCCAATAATTTTCTGCTCCCCAAACTTCAGGTAATACATAAAAGGCGAAGGGTTAATTTCCCTCAAATTTTCATAAATCAAAAGTGAGTCGCCTATAATCTTAAACTCCGATTTAAACCCCACCTCACACTGAAAAGTATTTCCTGTCTTTATCTGATCCAAGACATATTCAACATTTCTCTCGTGCCCTTTTTTATCTAAAGTATCCCCAATAAATTTAACTGATACTGTCATCCCGAACTTGTTTCGGGATCTTCCAAGTATTTCCTTTATAACCTCAATCCGGTTAACCTCATAATAAAAATAAAACAACTCTCCAGTAACTTTATCCAACACCAACCCATCTAAATAAACCCCAAACTTAAAAGCTTCAAAATCCTTATGTTCCTCAAGTTTTAAAGACGGTTCAAAATAATTAACAGCTTCATAACTCATAAACCCAATAAGTCCACCAGCATAAAATTTAGAAAATAAATCCTGCGGCACAATTTCCCGTAACGCAAAATAAGGGTTATCCACCTCAAATTTCTGGTCATCAAAATATAAGATTTTGCCTCGCGCAGCGATAATGTGTTCCGGATCAAATCCCACAATCGAATACCTCGACAAACTATTCTGCTGCCCCAAAGATTCCAAAATAAAACAATTCTCAAACTCAGCTTCAATTTTCGAAAAAACCTCAAACAAATCCAACCCCTCCGCAATCTTCAGGTAAGTCGGTTTTTTATTCAAAATAATCTTCGGCAATTCCATATTCTTACTACCGTCATTGCGAGAAACGCAGTGACGAAGCAATCTCACTCCACAAAAAAAGCCCTTGCTCATCCATCAAAAAAACTTGATGAACAAACAAGGGCCAGTTAGTGCCTTAGCTTTTGCGTTTAACTATACCCTAAACGCTATCTGCTATACGCTAATTACGGCGGTGCCACCTTGAAATTAATACTCTCCTTGGCGTTCTCCGTTACCGACAAACGCTACAGTCTTTTCAGTTTCGTCTCTGGATCAAACATTCATTTCTGATAGCCCAATCAACTCCAGGATCCCAACCAATCCCTTCACAGTCTAGTTATTATAACTACAAATCGTAAGAAATCAAATAATTTTATCTTCCTCGCCTCATTATCGGCAAGCGAGCCAATTGACCTCCCTTTAGTGCGAGTAGTAATACTAGCTCTCTTACCGAATCCTTTCCTCCATCCACTAAGAGCATCCGTCTTGCAGCGGTATCAATGGCTTCATCAAGAACCCCATTAGGATTTTGAAGTACATCCGCCATAGATCTTTCGGGACGCAAACCACCAATTATGTCTCCAGCTCTTACATCACGAGAGGCTGTAGTGGTACCAGAAACTTTTCCAGGCAAGTACTCCTTAGGATCTGGCACTTCCCGACTGTCCAGTACCCGTCCTAATCTTGGAGCATCTTTTAATAATGAAAATTTTGGATCCACAGGTATCAAGTTCAGAGCGTCGCTTTCTCTTCTTAATAAATCTGTCTCCGGCACCCGGAACATTTGCCTGCCGGGTCTTTCCGGCGACTCCAAAACCACATTTCCATCTTCTACTCTGGAAATAATGGTAAAAATCTCCTCTCCCTTTGCTCCTGCCTCGGTTTTCTGAGATACTATGACCATATCAGTTCCCAATTCTAGTAAAACGCCCCCCCTCTGACTTGGCTCCTCTCCCACTAGTGCATATCCATCACCCTCTCTGGGCGACATTTCAATTACTCGTGACATGCCCACCTCACCTTTTACTAAACTTGAGAATGGGGTTACCACATCCTTCGCAGTAGCTGGATTAAACAATCTTGCTTCATATCTCTCCTTCCCTCTCCTGTCCACACCTAGACCTGTTCCGATAAATACCAGCTCCTCAGGTTCATGTCCTTTTCTCTGCGTTTTAAAAGACACGCCCGGAACTATATCATCAGGTGTTAATCTTATTTTTGGTGGCAAACTATCTACTCTATCTACAATCATTTTCTTCCTTTCTTTCCACAAAAAAACCGCCTCTTTTTAAGATTGGCGGTTAAAGCTTTTTGC